>DASWLB010000329.1:0-3556 GCA_036396315.1 Alphaproteobacteria bacterium | reverse complement strand
GCGGGCACGCTCACCCTCGGGCTGTTGCCCGGCGGCTCGTGCTCGTTCGGTCCGGATCAGCCGGCGGTCCTGGCCAACGGCTCGTTCCAGTTCGCGCCAATCTTCTCGGCGCCGCAACTCGCCCTCGTCGACAACACCTGCACGGTCAACTTCGTCAACGCCCCGGGGGCCGACTCGAACTTCTAAACCCGCGCGGCACGACAACCAGGGCATCCGGGCCCGGCCCCCAAAAGGGGCCGGGCCTCGCCTTTCCGGGGCTGCGCCGCGCGAATCGCGGCCTCGGCCGGCCGGCCCGGGCCCCGTCCGCAACCCGCGGAAATCTTGGCGATCGGGCGGCGGCGGCGGCCGGCTAACTTTTCCTTTATGATTAACAAGTTTGGTTGCGGGCGCGGGGCGCCGCATGCTAAGTAATTGGTCGCCAACCCGGAATGACCGGGTGGCGGCGCTTTCGCTGTGCGAAGTCGAGAACGCGCTGGTCGGGGGATCAAGAAGATGAAGATGTCGTCGCGCATCCTGGGAACCGCGAACCGCAACGGAATGAATGCCGTCCGGGTGGCGGGGCTGGTGTCCGCCGTTGCGCTGACCGGTATCTTGCCCGCGTCGGCGCAGCAGATTCCGCCCGGCGCGCAGCCCGGCGTCATCGACCGGCCGGTGCCGCGTCCGCCCGCCGACATCGAGCGCGAGCGCCGCGAGATCGAGCGGCCCGTGCTGCGCCCCGAGGACGTGCCGGGCGCGAGCCAGGTCGTCGCGACGCTGCGCCAGATCAATTTCAAGGGCAACCGGGTCATCTCGACCCAGACCCTCAACGAGATCGTGCAGGGCTACCTCAACCGCCCGGTGACGCGCGGCGAGATCGCCCAGCTCAAATACGACGTCAACAAGGAGTACTACGACCGCGGCTACATCCTGGTGCGCGTGGTGACGCCGCCGCAGGATTTGTCGGGCGGCGTGCTCAACGTCGACATCTTCGAGGCGCGCATCGGCGCGATCGAGGTGAACAATCCCGGCGTGCTCGCTCCCCATGTCGTCGACGGGATGACGAGCCGCGTCGCGGTCGGCGACGTGTTCGAGGAGCAGGCCGTCGAATCGATGGTCAACGACCTGAACGACATCGGCAACGTCGACGCCGTGCTCAATCTGCGCCGCGGGCGCGAGCTCGGCACGACCGACATGATGATCAACCTCGTCGCTTCCGACGAGGACCGCCAGCGCGTGTCCGCCGACAATTACGGCTCGGACGTGACCGGGCGCTACGTGTTCAGCGCCAATTTGCAGAAGTCGAACTTCTTCAACTTCGGCGAGCGTTTCAACGCCGACGTGTTCGCCTCCGAGGAAGGCACGTACTCGGTGCAGGGCGTGGTCACCATCCCGACCGGGCTCTACAACATCATGTTCGACACGCGCTACATCCGAAGCCACATCGAGATCGGGCCGCCGCTCGACGCGCTGCACGCGGTCGACGCCAACGGCTGGACGGAGATCTTCGAGGCCGCGTTCTCCTCGAAGCTCATCAACATGCGCCGCCAGGTCGTCGCCGTGCGCGCCGGCCTCCAGGGCCGCGAGCACCGCTCCTACGTGCCGCCGAATCCGGCGACCGAGGACCTGCAGACCGACGACGACATCCGCCAGGTGTTCGTCGAAGGCTCGTACCTCGCGCGCTTCCCCGACCTCCTGGTGTTCGGCTCGATGCGCGTCGCGCGCGGGCTCGACATCTTCAGCGCGTCCGACAAGGGCGAGTTCTTCAACACCCGCGCGCTCGGCGATCCCGAGAACACGCTGTTCCAGCCTCTCCTGTTCGCCAACTACCGCCCGCTGCCGGACGGCGAGCTGAAGGTCACGGTCACCGGCCAGTACGCGACCAACACGGCGCTGTCGTCCGACCTGTTCGTGCTCGGCGGCTACAACAGCGTGCGCGGCTTCGAACCCGCGCAGCTGGTCGGCGAAGCCGGCATCCAGGCCTCGGTCGAATACAACCACACGGTCTGGCAGGGCCAGTGGGAAGGCGCCAACTGGACCGCGGCGGTCGGGCCGATCGTCGACGGCGGCCACGTATGGAACCGGCTGCCGCTGACCGTGCCGGGCGACGTGCGCGACAACACGCTGATTTCGGCCGGCTTCGGCGCCCAGGCGGAAACCGACATCACCGGGGTGGGGCGGACGCGGGTGCGGCTCGATGCCGCGTTCCCGATCGGCGACTACGATTCGAGCGGCGTCGGCTTCATGTTCATGTATTTCCGGGTGAGCCAGGACTTCTGACGGCGGGCGCCGGCTCGCGCCGGTCCCGGCCCCGGTTTCTATCGAGAAAATTTACCGGCCGGGGCTACGGTCTTCGGCGAAGCTTGGCTGCGCGCCCGGACAGGCAAGGGACAGCCCGATGACCGCAGATGCGACCACCCCGACCGCGCCGCCGCCCCCCGCGGCGGCCCAGCCCACGCCGGCTTCTCCCACCGCCGCCCAGGCGGTCGCCGCCGCCGTGCGCCGCCACTCGATCAACCCGTTCGCCACCCCCGTCCTCGTCTATCCCTGGCCCGACAGCGAGCGGCTCAACGCCGAGCTCAAGGCGGTGATCCTCGAGGCGGAGCGCCGCCAGCCCGGCGTCGTGCGCTCGAACGTCGGCGGCTGGCATTCCGACCTCGGCATCTTCGGCTGGGACGCGCCCGGCATCCGCGAGCTGCAGGAGCGCGTGCGGCTCATCGCGGTCGAGATGACCAAGGGGCTGGTGCCGAAGCCCAACGCGCGCTTCCGCGCCGCGTACCGGCTCGACGGCTGGGCCAACGTGGTGCGGCCCGGCGACTATCACCTCGCCCACAACCACCCCGGCAATGTGTGGTCGGGGGTGTACTACGTCGCGGCCGGCGAGGCGGAACCCGGCCGGCCCTACAACGGCCAGCTCGAGCTCCTCGATCCGCGCGCCGGCGCCAACATGCTCGGGCCGCCCGACGGCGCGTTCGACCTGCGCTACACGATCAACTCGGTGGCGGGGCTGATGGTGGTGTTCCCGGCCTGGCTGCGCCATTACGTCCATCCGTTTTTCGGCGCGGGCGAGCGCATCTCGGTCGCGTTCAACGTCGCGATCAGCGACTTCCGGTATCTCGATGCCAAGGAGAGCTAGCTTCGTCTCGCTCGCGTCGGCGGCGCTCGCGCTCGCGGCCGCCGCGCCGGCCTTCGGCGCCGACGCCGACGGGCGCTTCGCCGTCAAGGGCGCCGGCGGCGCCCGCTGCGCCGCCTTCGTCGAGGCGCGCGAGGCGCGGAACGAGGCGGCGATGACCGCGTATCAGAGCTGGATCTCGGGCTATCTGACCGCGGCCAACCGGCTCTCGCCGGAAACGTTCGACATGGTCGCCTGGCAGGGGCTCGGCGTGCTGCTCGCGGCGATCGAGGGGCATTGCCGCCGCAATCCCGACCTGCCGTTCCATGCCGCGATCGGCGCGCTGGTCATCGCGCTCGCGCCCGACCGCATCACCGCGCGGTCGGAGCTCGTGCGCATCCCGTCGGGCGAGACCACGCTCGTCGTCTACGAGGAAACGCTGCGGCGGACACAGAAGCAGCTCGCCCA
>DASWLB010000328.1:0-8030 GCA_036396315.1 Alphaproteobacteria bacterium | reverse complement strand
CGGGCGAGGAGGAGATGGCCCGCGGCGAACGCGCCTTCCTCGCGCAAATCGAGGACGGCGATCTCGCCGCCGCCCGCGATGCGCGCCTTGAGCGAAGCCGCGCCGATTCGATCGACCATCGGAGAAAATTATCAGCAAGGTCCCGCCGCACCAACCCTGATGCGGCGCCGATCTGCGGCGGGACCCGTGCCGAAGTGCGGGCAGGCGCCGGGGCGCCCAACGCCGCACGCGGTACTACGCTTACTGACCGTGCCGGCCCCGCGCCGAGACTGAGGCGGCGGGCGCGGCACGCGGCCGCGAACCCAAAAAAAAAGGCCGACGCGGCGTGCAAAACGTCGGCCCCCAAGTTGGGCCAGGGAAGCCCTGTCGAGGGGGAACGCCCCTCGGAATCCGTGTATCTCGCGTTCAGCGCCCGGTGCCCGCCTCCCGCGCCGTGGTCACGCCCTGCTTCATGCCGATCAGCGATTTCATCTTGTCGCCGAACCGTCCGCCTTCGAGGTGCATCGCGAACGAGATCAGCGTGAGCAACCCCCCGGCGACGATCATGATCGCGAGCAACCTGCTCGTACGGGGTTCCATTGTTCCTGCCTTCCTGTTGGCGGGGCCTTGCCGTCCCATCGCCTGGCACGGCACGCCGCCGCGCATGTGGTTTCCTTGCCCTGAAACATAATCAGCGCCCCGTTTCGCCGAAGTGACGAAAGTCACATCCCCCGCCGATTGTTGGGGGCAGTTTGCGCGACGCAATGCCGCATTCTTGCCCCGTGGCCGTTCTGTGCATCGGTCCGCAACCCCTTGCGGGCACGACCGGACTCGCGCCATGTTGGAGCCGGTGGGACGAGGAACCCCGATGCCCGCGACTCGAGAGCGTTCGATGCCGCCGGCGCCGCCCGAGGCGATCCGCTCGCTCGGCGGTTTCGCCCTGTTCCAGGGACTCGACGACGACAGCCTGCGGCGCATCGAGGATCGCTGCCGTTGGCGGCGCTTCCGCCCGGGCCAGACCATCCTCGAACCGGGCTCGACCAGCCGCGAGGTGTATTTCATCGCCGACGGCGCGGTCCGGGTGGTCAATTTCACGCTGTCGGGCCGCGAAATCGCCTTCGCCGACATCGGCGCCGGCGAGTTCTTCGGCGAATTGGCCGTCATCGACGGGCTGCCGCGCACGGCGGGGGTGCGCGCCGTCTCCGACTGCCTGATCGGGGTGGTGCCCGCCGACGCCTTCGTCGGGCTTCTGCACACCCATGCCGAGGTCGCCTTCCGCGTGCTCGAACGCCTCGTCTATGTCATCCGGGTGTGCGACGACCGGATCATGGATTTCGCCACGCTCGGGGCCATGCAGCGGGTCTATGCCGAGCTGTTGCGGATCGCCGTGCCCGATGCCGCCGTCCCCGGCATGTGGGTCGTGCGCCCCTGCCCGACCGAGCGCGAGATCGCGAGCCGCGCGGGGACGGCGCGCGAGACCGTGGCGCGCGCGATCAAGCAGCTGCGCCAGGTCGGGCTCGTCCGCCGCAAGGACCGCAAGCTCTACATCCTCGACCGCGCGCGGCTCGAGACCATCACCCGCGCGCTCGGCTCCGGCGTGCGCACTTGAGCGCGCCGCGCCTCGATCCGTAACATATTGTAGTAACTAGATTTCCTGGCATCTTAACCATAAATTCAAATGGCGGCGTAAAATGCCGCCGGCGCCGCGCGAGAGGCGCGCCGCGCCGGAGATCCTGCCATGACACACCCGGGCGAAGGCGAGAAGGCGGCGCTGGTCGAGAAGCTGGCGCGCAAGGCCGGACGCGACCGCGGCAAGGATGGCGCCCGCTTCGTGCGGCAGTACTACGCCCAGGTCGCGCCGGAAGACATCATCGAGACCCCGCCCGATGCGCTGTACGGCGCCGCGCTGTCGCTCTACCGATTCCTCGAGCGGCGCACGCCGGGCGAGGCGCAGATCCGCGTTTTCAACCCCGATGCGGAGCGCGACGGCTGGGCCGCGCCCGCGACCATCGTCGAGATCGTCAACGACGACATGCCGTTCCTGGTCGATTCGGTGACCGAGGAGCTGACGCGCCACGGCATGACGCCGCGCCTCCTGATCCACCCCATCCTGTCGGTCGCGCGCGACCGCGCCGGCCGGCTCGCCGAACTGCACGAGCCCGGCAAGGCGCCTGACGGTGCCCGCGCCGAATCGGCGATGCACGTCGAGATTCCGCGGCGCGAGCTTGCCGATCACGGCGCCGACCTCGCGCGGCGCCTGATGTCCGTGCTCGACGACGTGCGCGCCGCGATCGAGGACTGGCCGACGATGCGGCGCATGGCCGCCGAGATGATCGCCAAGCTCGACGCCCGGCCGCCCGCCGTGCCGCCCGGCGAGACCCGCGAGGCGGTCGAGTTCCTGCGCTGGATCGACGACAACCATTTCACCTTCCTCGGCTACCGCGACTACGCCTTCGCCGAGAAGGGCGGCCGCACCACCCTCAACGTCGTGCGCGGCTCGGGTCTCGGCATCCTGCGCGGCGAATCCATGGTCGTCTTCGAGGGCATGACGGACGGCGACGTGCTGCCGCCCGACATCGCCGACTTCGTGAAGAAGCCGATCCTCCTGTTGATCAACAAGGCGAACAAGCGCTCCACCGTGCATCGCGCCGTGCCGCTCGACACCATCGCGGTCAAGCGGTTCGACCCGCAGGGGCGCGTCGTCGGCGAGCGGCTGTTCGTCGGGCTGTTCACCTCCGTCGCCTACAACCGGGCGGCGCGCGACATCCCGCTGTTGCGCCGCAAGGTGGACAACGTGGTGGCGCGCTCGGGCTTCGCGCCGGCGAGCCACAACGGCAAGGCGCTGTTGCACATCCTCGATACCTTGCCGCGCGACGAGCTGTTCCAGATTCCCGAGGACGAGCTGCTCGAAACTTCCCTCGGCATCATGCACCTCAACGAGCGCCACCGGGTCGCGCTGTTCGTCCACCGCGACCCGTTCGGACGTTTCGTCACCTGCCTGATCTACGTGCCGCGCGACCGGTTCTCGACCCAGCTGCGCCAGAAGATCCAGGCGATCGTCGCCGAGGGGTTCGCGGGCACGGTGTCCTCGTTCACCGTCCACGTTTCGGAGGAGGCGCTGGCGCGGCTCCACGTCATCGTCGCGCTCGATCCCGACCGGCCGGCGCCGCGCAGCGTCGCCGAAATCGAGCGGGCGCTGGCCGAGGCCGCGCGCGACTGGTCCGACGACCTCAGCCAGGCGCTTACGGCGGCGCACGGCGGCGAGGCCGGTCTGCACCTGTTCCGCAACTACGATACCGCCTTCCCGCCGGCCTACCGCGAGCGGTTCGCGGCCGATGCCGCCGTCGCCGACATCGCCAAGATCGACTCGGCGCTCGCGACCGGGATGCTCGCCGCCAACCTGTACCGCGCGGGAGCCCGCAGCAGCGAGGCGTGCCGGCTCAAGATCTACAGCCATTACGGACCGATCCCGCTGTCCGACGTGCTGCCGATGATCGAGAACATGGGCGTCCGCGTGATCGAGGAGGTGCCGTTCAACGTCGCCCCGCGCCACGCCGAATCGCCCTTCTGGATCCACGATTTCGGCCTCGCCACGCGGGAGGGCGTCGCGATCGACCTTACGGCCGTCAAGGACAAGTTCGAGGCGGCCTTCCTCGAAGTGTGGCGCGGCGAAGCCGAGAACGACGGGTTCAACCGGCTGGTCATCGAGGCGGGGCTCGATTCGCGCGCGATCGTCGTGTTGCGCGCCTACTGCAAATACCTGCGCCAGGCGGGCATCCCGTTCAGCCAGTCCTACATGGAGGACACGCTCGCCAAGAACGCGAAGATCGCTTCCGGCATCGTGCGGCTGTTCGAGGCCATGTTCGACCCCGACCGGGGCGACGGCGCCGAGCGCCGGGCCGCGCGCATCCGCAAGGAGATCGAGCACGCGCTCGAGCGCGTCGAGAATCTCGACGAGGACCGCATGCTGCGCCGCTTCGTCAACCTCGTCGAAGCGACGCTCCGCACCAACTACTACCAGCGCGACGCGGACGGCAAGACGAAGCCCGGCCTCGCGCTCAAGCTCGACAGCCGCGCGATCGACGAGCTGCCGCTGCCCCGGCCGCTGGTCGAGGTGATGGTCTATTCGCCGCGCGTCGAGGCGATCCACTTGCGCGGCGGCAAGGTCGCCCGCGGCGGCATCCGCTGGTCGGATCGGCGCGAGGATTTCCGCACCGAGATCCTCGGGCTGATGAAGGCGCAGATGACCAAGAACGCGGTCATCGTGCCGGTCGGCGCGAAGGGCGGGTTCGTCGTCAAGCGCCCGCCGCCGCCCGGCAACCGCGAGGCGCTCGCCGACGAGGGCGTCGCCTGCTACCGCACCTTCATGCGGGCGCTCCTCGACATCACCGACAACATCGTGGACGGCAAGGTGGCGCCGCCCGACCGCGTCGTGCGCCGCGACGGCGACGACACCTATTTGGTCGTCGCCGCCGACAAGGGCACCGCGACCTTCTCCGACATCGCCAACTCGATCGCGCGCGAGTACGGGTTCTGGCTCGACGACGCGTTCGCGTCGGGAGGCTCCGCCGGGTACGACCACAAGAAGATGGGCATCACCGCGCGCGGCGCGTGGGAATCGGTGAAACGCCACTTTCGCGAGCTCGGCACCGACATCCAGTCGGAGGACTTCACCTGCGTCGGCGTCGGCGACATGTCGGGCGACGTGTTCGGCAATGGCATGCTGCTCTCGCGCCACACCAGGCTGATCGGCGCCTTCAACCACCTGCACGTCTTCGTCGATCCCGACCCCGACCCCGAAGCGAGCTTCGCCGAGCGCAAGCGGCTGTTCGCCCTGCCACGCTCCTCGTGGTCGGATTACGACGCCAAGCTCATCTCCAAGGGCGGCGCGGTGTTCGACCGCAAGGCGAAGTCGATCGCGACGACCGAGCCGATGCGCAAGGCGTTCGGATTGCCGAGCAAGGACTCGATCACGCCGAACGAGCTGGTTCGCGCCATGCTGAAGGCCAAGGTGGACCTGTTGTGGTTCGGCGGCATCGGCTCCTTCGTCAAGGCGCACGGCGAAGCGCACGCCGAGGTGGGCGACCGCGCCAACGACCCGCTCCGCATCGACGGGCGCGAGATCTGCGCCCGCGTCGTCGGCGAGGGCGCCAATCTGGGCGTGACCCAACTCGGCCGCATCGAATGCGCGCTTTCGGGCGGGCGCATCAACACCGACTTCATCGATAATTCCGCGGGCGTCGACACCTCGGACCACGAGGTCAACGTCAAGATCCTGTTCGGCGAGGCGATGCGGCGCACCCGGCTCACGCTCGCGCAGCGCGACGAGCTGTTGCGCGGCATGACCGACGAAGTCGCGGGCCTCGTGCTGATCGACAATTACCGCCAGGCGATGGCGATCACCCACGCCGAATCGCAAGGCGCGGAGCTTCTCGACGAGCATGCGCGGTTCATGCGTGCGCTCGAGCGCGCGGGCCGGCTCAACCGCGCCGTCGAGTTCCTGCCCGACGACGAGGCGATCGCCGAGCGGCGCCAGAAGCGGATCGGCCTCACGCGGCCCGAACTCGCCGTGCTGCTCGCCTACGCGAAGATCACCTTGTTCGGGGACCTGCTCGACTCGGACGTACCGGACGATCCCTACCTTACCCACGACATCGGGCTCTACTTCCCGTCGGCGCTCAGGAAGCGCTACGCCAAGCTGATCGCCGAACACCCGCTCAGGCGCGAGATCAGCGCGACGTATCTCACGAACAGCCTGGTCAACCGGATGGGCCCCTCGTTCGTCAACGAGATGGAGCACCGCACCGCCATGCCGCGGCCGGAGATCGCGCGCGCCTACCTGATGGCCCGCCAGGTCTTCGACTTCCGCGCGCTGTGGGCCGAGATCGAGGCGCTCGACAACAAGATGCCGGCCAAGACCCAGGTGGCGATGAACCACGACATCATGACCTTGGCGCGGCGCGGCACGCAGTGGTTCCTGCGCGCGCAGAATTCGAGCCAGCCGATCGACCAGGTCGTGGAGGCCTTCCGCTTTGGCGCGGCCGCGCTCGCCGACGGGCTCGACGAGATGCTCACCGACGACCTCAAGACCGTGGTGCGCGATCGGGCGCGCGCCTTCCACAAGGAGGGCGCGCCGGAAGCTCTAGCGCGTCGGATGGGCGCGCTGCCGCTCTACGCCTCGGCCTTGGACATCGTGCGCATCGCGCGCTCGGCCGGCCGCAAGGTGGGGAACGTCGCGCCCATCTATTTCGCGCTCGGCGCCCGGTTCGGCTTCAACTGGCTGCGCCGCGCCGCCCAGCGCGTTCCGGCCGAGAGCGAATGGCAGCGCATGGCGCTCGCCGCGATCATCGACGACCTCTACACCCAGCAGTGCAACCTGGCGACCGAGGTGCTCGATACCGCGGGCGGCGGGCCGGCGGCGGACACCGCGGTCGAATCCTGGATCGCGATCAAGAACCACACCGCGCACCGCATCGAGGACCTGCTGCGCGAGTTCCGCACCGTCGGCGGCGTGGACCTCGCCATGCTGACCGTCGCCGCGCGCGAGATCCGCGCGCTCGTGCAGGGGTAGGAGGCCTCATCCTTCGAGACGCGCGCTGCACGCGCTCCTCAGGATGAGGATTTCTTTTTCTTCCTCATGGTGAGGAGCGGTGCGCAGCACCGCGTCTCGAACCATGAGGGATTTCATCGCGACGCCGCCGGCCAAATGGTAACGTCGCCCTCGTGTCGGCGAGCATCGAGACCGAAGCGCCAAGCCCGGCGCCGCGCGCGGCGAACCCGCGCGCTCTCGCCGCGTGGTGCGTGTTCGACTGGGCGAATTCCGCCTTCCCCACCGTGATCGTCACCTTCGTGTTCTCCGCCTATTTCGCGAGCGCGGTGGCCGAGAACGCGACCGAGGGCACGGCGCAATGGGGCCACGCCGTGTCGTTGTCGGCGCTCGCCATCGGCATCCTCTCGCCCATCTTCGGCGCGATCGCGGATGCCTCCGGGCGGCGCAAGCCGTGGCTGTTCGGCTTCACCGCCGCCTGCGCCGTGCTCACCGCCACGCTGTGGTTCGCCCGCCCCGAGCCTTCGTACGCGCTCTACGCCCTCGTCATGTTCGCGCTCGCCAACGCCGCGTTCGAGATCGCGACCGTGTTCTACAACGCGATGCTGCCCGCGCTGGTTCCACCCGCGCGCATGGGGCGCATCTCGGGCTGGGGCTGGGGCCTCGGCTATCTCGGCGGGCTCGCCTGCCTGGTCGCCGTGCTGTTCGGCCTCGTCCAGGCCGATCCGCCGCCGTTCGGCCTCGATCCGGATGCGGCCGAGCCGGTGCGCGCCGCGGCGATCCTGGTTTCGGTCTGGATCGTGGTGTTCGCGGTGCCGATCTTCCTGTTCACCCCCGATGCGCCCTCGTCCGGCCTGGGGGCGGGCGCGGCGGTGCGGCGCGGGCTCGCCCAGCTGGTCGAGACCGCACGGCGCATCCGCCAGTACGGCAACATCGCCCGCTTCCTGATCGCCCGCCTCCTCTACATCGACGGGCTCGACACCCTGTTCGCCTTCGGCGGCATCTACGCCGCCGGCTCGTTCGGCATGACGACGGCGGAGATCATCACGTTCGGCATCGCGATCAACGTCACGGCGGGGCTGGGCGCGGCCGCGTTCGCCTGGGTCGACGACGCGATCGGCGCGAAGCGCACCATATTGATCGCGCTCGTAGGGCTGGTCGCGTTCGGCACGCCGCTCCTGTTCGCCGAGGGCAAGTTCTGGTTCTGGGCGCTCGCGCTGCCGCTCGGCATCTTCTTCGGCCCGGCCCAGGCGGCGAGCCGGTCCTTAATGGCACGCCTCGCCCCGCCGCAGCTGTCGGCGGAGATGTTCGGCCTGTTCGCCCTGTCGGGCCGCGCGACGGCCTTCCTCGGCCCCGCCGTGCTCGCCTGGGCGACGCTCGCCTTCGAATCGCAGCGCGCCGGCATGGCGACCGTCCTGGTCTTCATCGTCGCCGGTTTCGTGCTGCTGATCCCGGTGCGCGAGGCGCGCCCGTGACGCGCATCGCCCTGCTCCTCGCCCTCGCC
>DASWLB010000327.1:0-2717 GCA_036396315.1 Alphaproteobacteria bacterium | reverse complement strand
ATAGAACTCGGCGCGCGGCGCGGCCGAGACATAGCCCGCGGTGACCGCGACGTTGAGCAATCCGCGCGCACGGCACGCCTCGGCCACGTCGATCGCATATTCGTGGAAGATCACCGGGTCGTTGTAGGTGAAGGCGACGCTGCGGCAGCCATGCGCGGACGCCGCGGCTGCGATTCGCTCGGGCGTCGCCGCGGCGGCGAGCACGTCGAACTCGCGCGCTTTCGAGATGTCCCAGTTCTGGCAGAACTTGCAGCCCAGGTTGCAGCCGGCGGTGCCGAACGACAGCACCGGCGTGCCGGGCAGGAAATGCGACAGCGGCTTCTTCTCGATCGGGTCGATGCAGAACCCCGACGACCGGCCGTAAGTAGTCAGCACCAGCCCGTCGCCTTCGCGCGCGCGCACGAAGCAGAACGCGCGCTGGCCGTCGTGCAGCCGGCACTCGCGCGGGCACAGGTCGCACTGGATGCGCCCGTCGTCGAGCTTGTGCCAATACCGAGCCGGGTGGCCCGAGGCGGCCTCGGCCAACTCCGCTGTATCCGTCATCACCATGATCTCGGCTCCGGCGCCGATCGGCGCGCGGTCGCGCCTGCGATGTGAGTGCCCGCACCCGCCGAGTCAAGTGGCGCCGGCGGGATGCGCGGGCTCACAGGAACACCTCGGGCGGGTTGCCGAGCAAGACCTGGCCGACGGTCTCGTAATGGGCGTCGCGCGACTGGATCTGCTGCGACACGGTGTGCATGTCGCGGAAACGCCGCTCGAACGGGCCGCCGGGAAAGATCGAATCGACGCCCGCCGCCTTGTAGACGAAGTCCGCGACCTCGACCGCGGCGTGGATGGCGTGGGTCGCGGCAAGCCGCACCCGGGCGCGGTCGGGCACCTCGATCGGCGCGCGCTCGTTTGCCCGCGCATGGATGTCGGCCAAGGTCGACAGCACATAGGCCCGCGCCGAGCGCAGCTTCGCCTCGGCCTCTGCGACACCGGCCTGCACCGGCGTCGAGTCCGCCATCCGCTCGAGCCCGCGCGGGCTCTTGCGGCCGGCGAGCTCGCTGAGCTCGGCGAGCATCGCGCCGGCGATGCCGAGCCCGACGCCGGCGACGCCCATGGCATACAGGCCCTGCATGGTGAAGGCGTAGAGTGGCCCCGGCTCGCGCCGCGCTGCGGGGTCCTCGCGCGTGCCGGTGTGCGCCTCGGACACGAACAGGGCGCACAATCGGTAGGAGTCGGAGGCAGTGCCGCGCAACCCGATGGTGTGCCAGCTATCGATCAAGGTCGCCTGTGCGGCCGGGAACAGCAGCGTGCGCGCGGTTGCCCGCCCGGCGCGGTCCAGGCGCAGCGTGCCGTCGGGCTCGACCACCTGGCAGTGCACGCCCATCCAGGTCGCGTTCCGGCAGCCGCTGGCGAACGACCAGGTGCCGGTCACCCGGTAGCCGCCCGGCACCGCGGTCGCCTGGGTTGCGTTGGGCGGGCCCCAGGCGACAATGGCGCAGGGATCGGCGAAGATGGTGCGCGCGGTCGCGGGCTCGAGATAAGGGGCGATCAGGGCCGCGCTGTTGCCGACGAACACGTTCCAGGCGACCGAGGCATCGTGGCGCGCGATCTCTTCGAGCGTGAGCACGTAGTGGCCCGGCTCGACCTCGTCGCCGTCGAGGCTCCGCGGCAGCAGCATGCGGTACATGCGCGCCGCGTGCAGCCGCGCGAGCAGGGCGTCCGGGATGCGCCGCGTGCTCTCGATCGCATCGGCTGCGGCGGCAAGCTCGCCCGCGAGTTCGCGGGCGCGCGCAACCGGGTCCGGGCCGACCCGCCGGTCCATCTGGCGCCCTCTCACTTGGCTTCCCCGCGCCATTGCGGGCCAAGCGCGGCGCCCTGTCAACGCCCGGGGGCCCGGTCGCCTAGCCGGGATTGAGGAACGGGTAGCGCTCGACCTCGGCGCGCGTCCACAGCGACATGCCGGCGCGGGTGTCGACCGTCTCGATGTCGATCACGAGGTCGGCGCGGTCGAACGCGACCCGCGCGGACTCGCCCATCGAATCGAGCGTGCCGATCAGGATCGCATCGAGGAACTGCTCCTCCTTCTGGCTCGACAGCCGGCCCTTGAAGCCGCGCCGATGCATGCGCACATGGAACGCCTTGCCGGCGAGCCGGGCGACCCAGCCATAGGCGGCCTCGCGCGCCTTGTCCTCGAACTCGTCGGCGTCGGCGAAATCGAACGCGTGGTCCGCCGGCACCACGCGCGACACGGCGTTGCCGATCTCGGGCTCGGCGGCGTAGCGCGCGGCGAACGCATCGAGGAACGCCCGCGCATCGGCGACGCGCATCACCAGCACGTTGTAGTAGTTCGTCCGCGCCACCGCGCCGAACTCCGACAGCACGGCGTCGGCGAGCCGAAACCCGTCCGCATAGGTGGTGGCGACGACATTCCAATCCTGCATGCGCCGCTCCTAGCCGTTTCCGGCAGGGCCCGCCTTGACTCAGATCAGACCTCGCCGCCGTAGATCAGCGCGCCGCCGTCGATCACCAGGGTCTGGCCGGTCATGAAGCTCGACGCGCGCGCGGCCAGGAACACCGCGGCGCCGGCAATCTCCTCGGGCTCGCCGATGCGCTTGAGCGCATAGGACTGGATCGCCTTGTTGTAGACCGCCTCGTTCTCCCACAGCGCGCGCGCGAAATCGGTGCGCACGATCGACGGATTGATGCAGTTGACCCGCACGTTGGCCGCG
>DASWLB010000326.1:0-2450 GCA_036396315.1 Alphaproteobacteria bacterium | reverse complement strand
CGCCTGATCGAGCGCAGCTTCTACCCGTACCTCGTCGTCCTGCAGGTGACGCCGATCGTCGCCATCGCGCCCTTGATCATCATCTGGGTCGACGACGTATTCGCCTCGCTCCTGATCTGCGCCTGGATCGTCGCGTTTTTTCCCGTGGTGGCCAATACGACGCTCGGCCTCAACAGCGCCGATGCCGGCCTTGCCGAACTGTTCCGGCTCTACGGCGCCACGCGCTGGCAGGCGCTCGCGCTCCTGCGCCTGCCGACGGCGCTGCCCTACTTCCTCGCCGGCGTGCGCATTTCCGGCGGGCTCGCGCTGATCGGCGCCGTCGTCGCCGAGTTCGTCGCCGGATCGGGCGGCACGGCGAGCGGGCTTGCCTTCCGCATCCTCGAATCGGGCTACCGGCTGCAGACCGCGCGGCTGTTCGCGGCGCTCCTCTTGCTCTCGGTCGCGGGCATCGCGATCCACGCGGCGTTGGGGCTCTGCGCGCGGCTCATCCTGCGCCGCTGGCACGAGAGCGCACTCGCCAGGGAGCCTTAGAACAGGTGCGCCATCCGGTCCTTCTTGGTGGCGAGGTAGGAGCGGTTGTGCGGGTTGGGCGCGACGGAGAGCTCGACCCGCTCCTCGACCGCGATGCCGTTCGACCGCAGCCCCTCGACCTTGGCCGGGTTATTGGTCATGAGCCGGACCGTGCGCTGGCCGAGATCGGCGAGGATGCGCGCGGCGAGCGCATAGTCGCGGCCATCGGCCGGCGCGCCGAGCGACAAATTGGCATCGACCGTGTCCATGCCCTGGTCCTGCAGCGCGTAGGCGCGGATCTTGTCGAACAGGCCGATGCCGCGCCCTTCCTGGTAGGGCAGGTAGATCAGGATGCCGTGGTCCGCGGCCGCGATGCGCGCGAGCGCGGCCTCGAGCTGCGCATGGCAATCGCAGCGCAGCGAATGGAACACGTCGCCCGTGACGCAGCCGCTTTGGATGCGGACGAGCGGCACGGCGGGCCCGGCGCCATGCACGAGCGCGAGGGCCTGGGCGCGGAGGTCGGCGCCGCGATAGGCGCGCGCGACGAACGAAACCTCGCGTCCGTGGAGCCGGACCGGCAGGACGGTCGATTCCGTCGCGGCGAATTCGGCATCGACCGTCCGCAACCCTTGCGTGCCCATCGGACCTCCGCCCGCGATTATCCGGTCCGGGGATGCGGATGGGAAGCCCCGCCGCCCGAAGGCGGCTTGACACCGGGCGTGCCCGCCAATAAACAAACGGTTCGTACGCCATTTTTCGGCAAAACGCGTGCGCGGCACGACGTTTCGCGCTCGCACGTGCGGGCACGCGGCGAACATCGGCGCGCGGGCCGCACGGCCGGTAGGGTGGCGCACGCCTCGGGGGGAACCCGGGCCAAGACCCGCGGCCACGCGGGGGCCGCCAAGGGTTGAGGTCCGGCACAAGATGTCGAAGATCAGGGTGGCGATTGCAGGCGTCGGCAACTGCGCCAGCTCCTTCGTTCAGGGAATCGAGTTCTACCGCAACGGGCACGGCAAGCCGCTCGACGGGCTGATGCATCCCGAGATCGGCGCGTTCGGCCCCGGCGACATCGAGATCGTCGCCGCCTACGACGTCGACCGCCGCAAGGTGGGGCGCCCGCTCGAGGACGCGGTCTTCGCCCGGCCCAACTGCGCCATGGTGATCGCGCGCGACCTCGCGCCGTCGGGCGTCACCGTCGAGATGGGGCCGGTGCTCGACGGCGTCGCGCCGCATATGTTCGATTATCCCGAGGCCGATTCGATCCGCCCCGCCGACCTTCCGCCGGTCGACGTGGCGCAATCGCTGAAGCGGGCGCGGGCCGAGATTTTGGTGTGCTACCTGCCGGTCGGGTCGGAGCAGGCGGTGCGCCATTACGCCACCGCGGCGCTCGAGGCCGGCTGCGCCATGGTCAACTGCATGCCGGTGTTCATCGCCTCCGACCCGGCGTGGGCGCGGCGGTTCCGCGACGCGGGGCTGCCCATCGTGGGCGACGACGTGAAGAGCCAGCTCGGCGCCACCATCGTGCACCGCATGCTGACCCGCCTGTTCGGCGACCGCGGCGTCGCGCTCGAGCGCACCTACCAGCTCAATACCGGCGGCAACACCGACTTCCTCAACATGCTGGCGCTCGACCGGCTGAAATCGAAGCGGCTGTCCAAGACCGAATCGGTGCAATCGCAGCTCGACGTGCGGCTCGAGGCCGGCAACATCCATATCGGCCCGTCCGACTACGTGGCCTGGCAGGGCGACAACAAGGTCTGCTTCATCCGCATGGAGGGTCGAGGCTTCGGCGGCGCCCCGATCGAGATCGAGCTGCGCCTGTCGGTGCAGGATTCGCCCAACAGCGCCGGCGTCGTCATCGACGCGGTGCGCTGCGCCAAGCTGGCCTTGCTCCGCGGCATCGCCGGACCGCTCGAGGCGGTCTCCGCCTTCTACATGAA
>DASWLB010000325.1:0-5043 GCA_036396315.1 Alphaproteobacteria bacterium | reverse complement strand
ACGCGCCGCTTGAACGGCACGATCAGGCGCTCGAGCTCCTCGGGCGCGACCCAGCGCCAGGCGCGGAACTCGGGGTGGGCGCCGTCGAGCGCGATGTCGCGGTCCTCGCCGGTGAAGCGGAGCGCGAACCATTTCTGGCGCTGGCCGCGGTGCCGTCCGCCCCACATGCGCGCCGCCAGATCGGGCGGCAGGTCGTAGCGCAGCCACGAGGCGCTTTCGGCCACGATCTCGGCCTTGTCGGTGCCGACCTCCTCGGCGAGCTCGCGCAGCGCCGCCTGGCGCGGGGTCTCGCCCGCATCGATGCCGCCCTGGGGCATCTGCCAGGCCTCTTCCGCCATGTCGATGCGCCGCCCGACGAAAACCTGTCCCGTACGGTTGATCAGCATCAGCCCGACGCCCGGGCGGTAGGCGGCGGCGCCCTTCATCGCGCCGGCGGGTCGGCCACCAGCGCCGTCACCGGCGCGACCGCGAAGCCCTTCTGGGCGAGGCCGGGAATCCAGGCCGCGATGCGCTCGAGCGTGACCGGATAGGGCGATCCGATGCCGAGCGCGCGGCCCTGCAGGCGGGCGATCGATTCGAGCTCCTTGAGGCGCGAATCGATGGCGTCGCGCGAGACCTGCGGCTCGTCGATGAAGCGGGTATTGGCCACCCACGGCAGGCCGATCGCCTGCGCGATCTCGGGCGCCGCGCTGTGCGCCGTCGGCCGGCTGTCCACGAACATCAGCCCGCGCCGGTGGATGGCCTCGAGCACCGGCCGGAGGTCGCGGCGCGACGCGGTGAAGCGCGCGCCGAGATAGTCGGCGACGCCGACATAGCCGGTGGCGCGCGACAAGGCCCAGTCCAGCCGCTCGAGGTTCTGCTCGGGCGGCAGGGTGGTGAGCAGCGTCTTCGGGCCGGGATCGAACTCGGGGTAGTTCTCCGGTTCCATCGGCAGGTTGAGCAGCACCTCGTGGCCGGCTGCGCGGGCAAGCCGGATCCAGTGGTCGAGCCGGTCGGCGTAGGGCCAGAACGACAAGGTCACGCTGCCGGGCAGGCCGAGGATCGTCGCCTCGGTGGCGGCGCTCGAGGTGCCGAGACCGACGATCACGATGGCGATGCGCGGACGCTGATCGGCGCGATCGAACGGGCGGGCGAAGGTCTGCCACGACGGCGACGCGGCGACGGCTGGCGTTTCGGGCGTCAGGGCGGCGACGGAGGGCTCGGCCGGGGACGCTTCGCGCGGCGGCTCGGGGATGGGCGCCGGCGGCGGCGCGACGGCCGCCCGGTCCGGCGGCGCGGCGGGCGGCGGAGCCAGCGCTTCCGGCGGGGTGGGCGGCGAGGGCTCGACCGGCGAAGCGGCCGGTTCGCCCGGCGCGGGCGCCGTTGCCGTCTCGATCGGCAGCGAGTCCGGAGCGGGGGCGGCGTCGAGCTCGACCGTGAGGGACGCCGCCACCGGCGCGCGCGGCGGCGCGCCCTCGAGCGACAACCAAATCACGCCACCGCCCAGCATCGTGACGAACACGAGCAGCAGGGCGAACGGCAGCGTGGCGCCGGTGCCCCGGCTCTCGCTCGAGTCTCGGCCGCTCGCCATCGCGCGGCTCAGGCGAGCCCGCTCCGGCGCGGGTGAGCCATCGCCGTCAGTTGGAGACCTTCACCTGGTAGTAGGCGATGCCGCGGATGAGATCGAGCGCGCGCATGAGCTGGTAGTCCTGCGCCGGCTCCTGGCGCGCGGTCGCGGGCGCGTCGGGATCGGCATCCGGCGTCTCGGCGGGCTTGACCTCCTTCGGCTTCGCGTCCTTTTCCTTCGACGAGTCGTCGGGGTTCGACAAGGCGCCGCGCAGGTCGGCCTCGCTCCGGCGGCTCGGCGTCTCGACGACCTCGAGCTTCGCCTGCGGCACCACGATGTCGGGATCGATGCCGTGCGCCTGGATCGAGCGGCCGGACGGGGTGAAGTAGCGCGCCGTCGTGAGGCGGATCGCGCCGTGCCCGGCAAGCGGGATGATGGTCTGCACGGAGCCTTTGCCGAACGACTTCGTCCCCATGACGATGGCGCGGTGGTGGTCCTGCAGGGCGCCGGCGACGATCTCGGAGGCCGAGGCCGAGCCGCCGTTGATCAGCACGACCATGGGCAGCCCCTTGGCGAGGTCGCCCGCCTTGGCGTTGAAGCGCTGCGCGTCCTCCGCCCGGCGCGAGCGGGTGGACACGATCTCGCCGCGCTCGATGAACGCGTCCGACACCGCGACCGATTGCTGCAGGAGACCGCCCGGGTTGTTGCGCAAATCGAGCACGAAACCCTTCAGGTTGCTGCCCAGCTGGTCGCGGATGCGCTCGATGCCGCGCTCGAGGCCCGACATGGTCTGCTCGTTGAACGAGGTGATGCGCAGATAGCCGATCTCGCCGTCGACGCGCCAGCGCACCGACTGGATCTTGATGACCGCCCGCATTAGCTTCACATCGAACGCCTCGCGTCCCTCGCGCCGGATGGTAAGCACGATCTCCGAATTGATCCGGCCGCGCATCTTCTCGACCGCCTCGGGCAGGGTCATGCCCTGCACGGGCTCCTTGTCGAGGTGGGTGATGAAGTCGCCCGGCTTCAGCCCGGCGCGGAACGCCGGCGTATCGTCGATCGGCGAGACCACCTTGACGAGTCCGTTCTCCATCGTGACCTCGATGCCGAGACCGCCGAACTCGCCGCGGGTCTGCACCTGCATGTCGCGGAAGCTCTTGGCGTTCAAGTAGCTCGAGTGCGGGTCGAGCGACGACAACATGCCGTTGATCGCGTTCTCGATCAGCTTCTCGTCCGAGACCTCCTCGACGAAATCGGCGCGCACCCGCTCGAACACGTCGCCGAACAGGTTGAGCTGGCGGTAGGTCTCGGAGCTGTCGCCCTGGGCCTGTTGCGCGCCCGCCGGGAGGCCCGGCAGCATGAACGCGATCGCAGCCGCCGCCGCGAGCACCGTCTGTCGCATCATCCGTTTACCTTGCTGTTGCCTGCCGCGAGAAACGGCAGCGGGTTGATCGGCTGCCCCTTGCGGCGCAGCTCGAAATATAGTGCGGGTTCGCCCGCGGGCGAAGAGTCCATGACGCCGACCGGCTCGCCCGCCAGCACCGGCTGGCCGATTTCGGCGTCGATGCGCGCGAGGCCGCCCAGAAGCGCATGATATTCCTCGCCATTCTGGATGATCAGCAGGTGGCCGAAGCCGCGGAACGGGCCGGCGAACACGACCTCGCCGTCGTGCGGCGCGATCACCTGGGCGCCCGGCCGCGTGCGAATGGTGATTCCCCGTGCGTGCCCGCCGGACGCGTCGTCCGCGCCGAACCGGCGCGCGACGTCGCCGCGGGCGGGGAAGGGCAGGCTGCCCTCGCGCGGCGGCGCCGACGGCACGGCGCGCGCGACCGCGGACTGCGGCTTGGCGGGCGGCCGCGCCTTCCGCCCGGCCTCGATCCGCGCCATCAGCTCGCGCAGCGACTCGGCCTTGGCGGCAAGTTCGGCGGCGCGCTCCGCCTCGTCGCGCGATTCGGCGCGGGTGCGCGATTCGAGCCGCAGCTTGCCCTCGACCAGCCGCGCGAGATGGGTCCGCTCGGCCGCCAGGGCGCGGCTGCCCTCGTCGAGCTTGGCGCGCCGCGCGGCGAGGGCCGACCGGATGCCGGCAAGCTCGGCAAGCTCGGCGCGCAGCGCCTGCGCCTTGTCCTCGACCGCGGGCACCGCGGCGCGCAGCAGGATCGCGCTCCGCACCGCCTCGGCCGGCGCCGCGGGCTCGGCGATCAAGGCGGCCGGCGGATGGCGCGCGATGCGCTCCATCGCGGCGAGCAGCCGGGCGAGCCGGTCGCGCTGGGCGGCGAGCGCGCCGGCCTTCTCTCTCTCCGCCGCGGCGAGCCGCGCGACCTCGCCTTCGAGCATGGTGAGGTCGGATTCGAGATCCTGGGCCTTGCGCGCGGCGGCGACCGAGTCGCGCTTGATCCGCGCAGCCGCCTGGGCGAGCGCCTGCGCTTCGCGCTCGAGCGCCTCCTTGCGGCCGCGGGCCTCGCCGAGCGCGCGCTCGACGTCCTCAAGCCGGTCGGCGGGCTCGGCGGCGCGCGCATCGGACGCCGGCACAGCGGCAAACAAGGCCGCGGCCGCGACCGCCGCGGCCCGCATCACGGATCCGCGGTCACGCCGTGAGCTGCGCACCTTGGGTCCGTTCTCCGGCGGCGCGGCCGCCCGCGATCAGCGAGTGGCCGGTCATCTCCTTCGGCTTCTCGATTCCCATGATGTCGAGCAACGTCGGCGCCACGTCGGCGAGCCGGCCGTTCGCAAGGCGCGTCGCGCCCTTCGGCGGGTTCACCAGGATGACCGGCACGACGAACAGCGAATGCGCGGTGTGCGGCTCGCCCGTCTCGGGATCGCGCATCAGCTCGGCGTTGCCGTGGTCGGCGGTGATGAGGAGAGTCCCGCCCGCCTGCTTGACCGCGGCCTCGATGCGCCCGAGGCACGCATCGACCGCCTCGATCGCCTTGATCGCGGCGTCGAGCTTGCCGGTGTGGCCGACCATGTCGGCGTTGGCGAAATTGACCAGGATGAAGTCGTACTTCGCGGCGCCGATCGCCGCGACCAGCCGGTCGGTCACTTCGATGGCCGACATCTCGGGCGCCAAGTCGTAGGTCGCGACCTTGGGCGAGGGGACGAGGATACGGTCCTCGCCGGGAAACGGCTTCTCCTCGCCGCCGTTGAAGAAGAACGTGACGTGCGCGTACTTCTCGGTTTCGGCGATGCGAAGCTGGGTCATGCCGCGCCGCGCGACAATCTCGCCCAGGATGTTGTCGAGCGGCTGCGGCCGGAATATGGCGTCCATCAGCGCGGCCAGCCGTTCGGAATATTCGGCCACCCCGGTCGCGCCGGCGAAGCGCACCACGCGCGGGCGCGCGAACCCGTCGAAGGCGGGATCGAGCAGCGCCGATAGGATCTGGCGCACGCGGTCGGCGCGGAAATTCGCCATGAGGATGCCGTCGCCGTCCTTCATCCCGCCATAGGATCCGATCGCGAAGGGCGTCACGAACTCGTCGGTCGCGCCCTTGGCGTAGCCC
>DASWLB010000324.1:0-2026 GCA_036396315.1 Alphaproteobacteria bacterium | reverse complement strand
CCCGGGCCGCTTCCGCGCGCCCGGCGGCTGGGGCACAATGTGCGTCCCACCCCGAGACCGGCGCATTCCGCCCGTGAACGACGCGACTCCCAGGACGGCCCCAGGCGGCGCGGCGAAAGGCGCGCTGAGTGAACTGGTGCGCGACGGCCGCGCCGCCTACACGATCATCGTGGTCGCGGGCGCCGGCGTGCACGCGCTCCAGATCCTGGTCATCGCCATCATCATGCCGACCATCGTCGCCGACATCGGCGGCGCCGCGTACTACGCCTGGCCATCGATGCTGTACACGGTGGGCTCGATCATCGGCGCGTCCAGCATCGGGCCGGTGTGGGCGGCGCTCGGGCCGCGCCGCGGCTACGCGTTGAGCGGGCTCGTCTTCGTCATCGGCACGGCGGTGTGCGCGGTCGCGCCCGACATGGCGGTGCTCAACGCCGCGCGCGGGGTGCAGGGCTACGCCGGCGGGCTGGTGTCGGGCGGCGGCATGGCGCTGATCAGCGGGCTGTTCGAAGCCAGGCTCCGCACCCGCGTGCTTTCGCTCACCCAGGGCACGTTCACCGCGTGCCACCTGCTCGGCCCGGTCGCGGGCGGCATCTTCGCCGCGGTCGGCTGGTGGCGAGGCTCGTTCTGGGTGATGGTGCCGATCCTCGCGGGCTTCGCCCTCCTCACCTGGTTCAAGGTGCCCGCCAACATCGCCGGCGAGGCCGAGCACGTGCGCGGCGCGGGGTTCGCGTTCGGACGGCTCACGACCTTGACCGCCGGGGTGTTCTGCGTCGCGGCGACCGGACCGATCGACCGGCCCGAATTGCGCGTCGCGCTGCTCGCGCTCGCCGTCGTGCTCGTCTGGGTCGCCTTCCGCCTCGACCGCGGCGCGGTCAACCGCCTGTTCCCGTCGCGCGCGCTGTCGTTCTCTTCGCCCGTCGGGCTCGCGCTCTGGATCCTGCTGCTCGCCGGGCTCGCGCAGACCGCGATCACCCTGTTCCTGCCGCTGCTGCTGCAGGTCGTGCACGGCGTGACGCCGGTGATCATCAACTTCGTCACCATGACCATCTCGGGCGGCTGGACCGTGGGCACGTTCCTCGTCGCCGGATGGTCGGGCACGCGCGAGCGCGTCGCCCTTGCGACCGGCCCCGTGCTCTGCCTCGCGGGCCTCGCGGGCATTGCCGCGGCGGCATCCACGGTCGGCGCGCTCGGACTCGTCCTCCTCACCCTCGCCGCGTTCGTGATGGGCGTCGGCATCGGCTTGTACAACGTGCACCTCGTCGCCCGCACCATGGAATCGGCCGCCAAGGGCGAGAGCCGCACGACGGCCGCCTCGATGTCGATGATCCGCTCGCTCGGCACCGCGTTCGGCGCGGCCATCGCCGGGGTGATTGTGATCGAGGCCGGGCTCGGCACCGCGACCGAGCCCGACGCCGTCGAGCGTTCCGTCTCGACGCTGTATGTCGCGAGCCTGGTGCCGCTCGCGTTGGCCGCGCTGTGCATGGCCCGGTTCCTCCGGCTCGGCCGGCCGCGCGCCGCACCCGGCCAGGCGAAGCGCTGAACCTCGCCGCTATGCCGCCCCGCGCGAATGGGGCAAGATGGGCCTCCCCGAGCGAAGCCCAAGTCCCTTCATGACCGACCGCACCCACCACGGGCCGGCAGACCAGTCCGCCAAGGCAAGCTGGGCGGAGCTGTTCCAGGGCGCCTACGCGCTCTACACCGTGCTCGTCATGCTCGGGGTCGTGCTGTTCTCGGTGCAGATCCTGGTCATCGTCACCATCATGCCGACGGTGGTGACCGACATCGGCGGCGCGTCCTACTACGTGTGGGCGTCGATGCTCTACCAGGTCGGCGCGATCGTCGGCGCGGCGAGCGTCGGCCCGATCTGGAAGGCGACCGACGCCAGGCGCGTGTTCCTGATCGCGGCGACCGTCTACACGGTCGGCACGCTCGGCTGCGCCATCGCGCCCGACATGCTGGCGCTCAACCTCGCCCGCACCGTGCAGGGGTTCGGCGGCGGTCTGATCACCGGCGGCACGATGGGCAT
>DASWLB010000323.1:0-1637 GCA_036396315.1 Alphaproteobacteria bacterium | reverse complement strand
GGCGCATTCGCCCGGGTCCGGCGTGAAGATCTGCAGCTCGTTGACCGCGATGCCGCCGATCTGGGCGAGCCCCTTGCCGCCGACGATCGAGATCGAGGCCTCGAAATCGTCCGGCCGGGCGGCGGTCGTGACCTCGAGCGTGGCGATCGCGCCCGACCGGTAGGCGAGCGTCGCGACCGCCGCGTCCTCGACCTCGATCGCGGCGCCGAGCGTGCGCATGGCGCAGGCGATCCGATCCACCTCGCCGCCCAGGTGCCGCAGCAAGTCGACATGGTGGATGCCCTGGTTGGTCAGCGCGCCGCCGTCATGCGAGAACGTGCCGCGCCATGGTGCCATGTCGTAGTAGCGCTGCGGCCGGCACCAGCGCACGCGGACCGAGACCAGGCGAACCTCGCCGAGCTCGCCCTCCTCGAGCGCGCGCCGAACGCGCGCCACCGCCTTGTTGTAGCGGTTCTGGAACACCGGGAAGACCCGGACGCCCGCCGCGTCGGCCCGCCCATAGGCGCGGGCGAGCTGGGACGGGCGCATGAAGGTCGGCTTCTCGACGATGACATGGCGGCGGTAGCGATCGATGATGTCGAGCGCGTGCTCCTCGTGCATGCCCGACGGCGTGATGACCGCGACGATGTCGATGCCCGGCACCGCCATCATGTCGTGATAGTTGACGAACCAGGGGACGGAGAATTCCTCGCCGTAGGCGCGCGCGCGATCGGCGACGAGATCGCACACGGCGGCGAGCCGGACGCCATCCGCGAGCCCTATCGAGCGGCAATGGTGGCCGGCGATCCGCCCGCACCCGATCAGCGCGACGCCCAAGGCCTCACCTCTCACGCCGTCGCTCCACGGATGGCGGCGATCACGGGTACGAACAGTTCGCGCGTCGTGGTCGTGAAGCGCAGATAGTCCCGGAGGCAGGTCTCGGAGAACAGCCGGTACTTGGCGACGGGGGCGAGCGCCGCCTCGACAGCGGCGCGCTTGTCGCCGAAATCCACCAGCACGAAGTTCCCCGCCGTCTCGACGGCGCGGAAGCCGAGCTTCTTCATCTCGCTCGCGAAATAGGCCCGCCCGTCCTTGAGGCGGGCGAGCGAGGCCTCGACCGCGTCCCCGTGGTCGAGCATGCGCTCGACGAGCGCCATGGCGATGCCATCGGCCTCGATCATCGGCCGCGTCTTGTGCAGCACGGCGGCCACCGCAGGGCAGGCGGCGACGTAGCCGATCCGCATCCCGGCGAGGCCCCACGCTTTCGAGAAGGTGCGGGCGACGACGAGGTGGTCGTACTCCTCGATCCAAGGCAGCACCGTCACCGGATGGAACGGGTAATAGGCTTCGTCCACCAGGATGAGCGCGCCCGCCTCGCCCGCCGCCTCGACGATGGCGCGGACTGCGGGGACCTCGAACACGAAGCCGGTCGGGTTGTCCGGGTTCGGCAAGCAGACGAGCTTCGGGTGCGCGCCGCGGATCGCCGCGATGAGGTCCTCGGCCTCGAGGTTGGGCCCCTGGCCGGTGAGCGCGTAGGGCACGAATACGGGGCGCGCCCCGAACAGTCGAATATAGACGTCGTACATCTGATAGGTCGGATCGGGCAGCACGACCGTGTCGCCCGGCGCGATGTAGGCTTCGAACACCGTCTTGATCGC
>DASWLB010000322.1:0-3785 GCA_036396315.1 Alphaproteobacteria bacterium | reverse complement strand
CGGCTCGGTCAGCCGCACCCGCTTGCCGCCGCCCGGCTCGTCGAGCGTCTCGATGCCCGAGGCGCCCGGGGCCTTGGCGATCCGCTTCAGATCGTCTTCGCTCCCCGCGTAGTAGGCGAAGCCGATCAGGCGGGGAGCCGGACCGAGATGGGTGACGTGCAAATGGTGGAACGGCCCGGTGCCGCGCATGTAGAGCGCATCCTTCGTGCGCTCCTGCCGCACCATGCCGAAATTGACCAGGAACTCCTCCTCGGCGTCGAGGTCGGGCGCTTGCAGGCGCCCGAAGGCGATGTCGCGCACTTTGATGATGGCCATGGTTCTCCTCCTAGGCGGCCGCGCCGCGCCGCACCGGCGGGTGCGGCGCGTTGCGCGAAGGCGCGATTCGCTCAGCCGCGGCGTGCACCACCTCCGGAGCCTGCTGCTCGCGCAATTTCAGGAAGTGGCGGAAAGACAGCAGGAGCACCGCCAGCACGGCGATCAGCAAGGCGATGACCCCGATGACGACGACCATGACGCTCATGACGACCGCCTTTCCTGCGGCGCCGTTGCGGCGCGCTAGAGCTTGAAGATCCGCTGTGCGTTGAGTCCCAGGATGTTGCGTTTGGCCTGCTCCGACAGGAACGGCAGGTCGACGATGGTAGACGGCACGTCGAAGTCCCAATGTGGCCAGTCCGACGCATAGAGGAGCTGGGTTTCGGCGCTGAAGGCTTTGAAGGTCGCCTCCAGGAGCTCCATGTTGGTCATCTCCATGGGCTGCGAGGTGTAATACATCTCGCGCATGTACTCGGACGGCAGGCGCTTGAGCGCGGGCGCCTCCGAGGAGCGCATCAGGTACTCGTTGTCGAAGCGCATGGTCATGAAGGCGAGCCAGGCGATGCCCGCCTCGATCCAGATCACCGGCAGCTTGGGGAAGCGCTCGTTCAGCCCGTTCATCACCCAGTTGGCGAGATGAACCATGTTGGACAGCGGGAACGACAGCGCGTGCGCCGACAGGAACCGGTTCACCTGGCGCAAGAACCCCTCCGAGGCGCCCCAGTACGGGCCGCCGTGGAACGACAGCGGCAGGCCGCGCTCCTGCAGCATGGCGTAGAGCCGCATGTACGAGTTGTGGTGCACCGGCCGGTAGCGCACGCTGGTGATCATGAAGCCGACGACGCCCTTCTTCTCGGCGAACTCCTCGACGAACGCCTCGCACGCCGGCGGATCGTTGAACGGCAGGTAGATCAGCGTCTTGATGCGGTCGTCGGCGGGCAGGATGCGTTCGCACAGCCAGCGGTTGTAGCCACGCGACACCGCGACCTCGACGTCGAGCTCGGGGTGCATGCCGAGCCCCAGCATCGGCGTCGGAAACATCACCTGATAGTCGATGCCCATCGCCTCGATGGCGCGGCGCGCGATCACCACCTCGCGGTGCGGGCTCGGATCGTCCACCGCCTCCTCGTAGCCGCCGTCGTGGGCAAGCCGGCCGCCCATACCCTGGTGGGCGGGCCATGCCGAGGTTTGAATCAGCCCCGGCGTCAGGCGGCCGTTGGCGCGGAAATTGTTGGCGATGTCGCGGATGACGGGGTCGGGGATGTATTCGACGATCTCGCCCCAGGACTGGGTCTCGAAATGGTGCGCGTCCACGTCGACGATCAGGTAGTCCTCGAGCCGCTTCTCGCGGGTCTGGCGGGCGGCGCGCGCGAGCACGTCGCGCGTGTCGGTCTGGCGGGTGAGCTGGCTGGGCAGCGGCCGCGCGGTCCGGCCGGTCCTTGCATCGTCCATTGAATGGCGCCCCCGTTTCGTGCGGCGATCCGGATGCGATCTTCGGCCGGGCAGGGGCGGGAAATTTGATCTCGATCAATTACGCCCGCGACAAGCTGGCGCAGCCGCGAACCGAGGCGCGATTTGCCGTGGATCAAAGCGACCCGTGCTGCGGCGGCCTACATTTTTTCGAAACTTGGTCGGAGGAGGCGGGCGTGGCTTTGCGGGACATCGTCGTTCACGTGGACGAATCGCCGCGCGCGGCGGCGCGAATCGAACTGGCGTGCGCGATCGCGGCGCGGCACGGTGCGCGGCTTACCGGCGTGTTCGTAACGCCCCTGTCGCCGGCCTTCGATCCCGAGGTCGCCGAACGCGCCTTCCGGGAGTTCCTCGCGTCCGTGGCGGAGCGCGAGCGCGCCGCCGCCGCCGCGGCCGAAGCCGCGTTCCGGAGGCGCGCGGAGGCGGCGGGCGTCGCCGCGGAATGG
The DNA here is from genome assembly GCA_036396315.1 of Alphaproteobacteria bacterium. GTDB lineage: Bacteria > Pseudomonadota > Alphaproteobacteria > MPNO01 > DASWLB01 > DASWLB01. Next base: position 1,557 of record DASWLB010000322.1, on the reverse strand, counting down.
CGGGCGCTTCGCGGCGATCCGGCCACATTGCTCGCCGTCAGCGCGCGCTACGCCGATCTCGCGGTCCTCGGCCAGACGCCGCCCGACGGCCCGATACCGGCGGGCAGCGAGGCCATGCCGGAACGGGTGCTGATCGGCGGCGGCGGTCCGGCGTTGATCGTGCCGCATTACGGCGCCTTCGCGACGGCGGGCGAGCGAGCCCTCGTCGCCTGGGACGCGAGCGCGACGGCGGCACGCGCGGTGCGCGACGCCCTACCGCTGCTCGCCACGGCGGCTCAGGTCACCGTGCTCGCGGTCAATCCCGACGCCTCGCGCGCGCGCCATGGCGACGCGCCCGGCTCCGACATCGCGCTCCACCTCGCGCGCCACGGGGTCAAGGTCGAGACCGCGGTCACCTATTCCGAAGAGGTCGGTGTGGGCGACATGGTCCTGTCGCGCGCGGCCGATCTCGGCGTTGACCTGATCGTGATGGGGGCCTACGGGCACGCGCGGCTGCGCGAGGTGCTGCTCGGCGGCGTCACCCGGCACGTGCTCGCGCACATGACCGCTCCGGTCCTGATGTCGCATTGACCCGGCGGCACGTCAGCGCGCCTTGGCGCCCGCCTTGGTGACAAGCTCGCGCAGCATCTCGAAGGGCTGGGCGCCGACGACGCCGTAGCCGCCGGCGACGAAGGTGGGAACGCCGGTCACGCCGTATTGGCGCGATTTCGCCCAGTCGGCATCGACCGCCGCCTTGAAGCGGCGCTCGGCCAGCACCTGGCGCGCCTCTTCGCCGTCGAGCCCGACCGATTGCGCGATCGCGACCAGCACCTCGGCGTCGCCGATGTTGCGCGCATCCACGAAATAGGCGCGGTACAGCGCATCGTGCAGCGCGGCGCCGCCCGGCTGCGTGTCGGCCCAGGTGCCGAGCTCCTGCGCGAGCCGGCTGTTGTAGGTGTGGGTGCGCCGCCCGTAGGGCAGGCCCTCGGCGTCCATCAGCCCCTTCATGCGGCGGTACATGGCTTCGGGGTCGATGTCGCGCCCGCGGTACAGCTCCTCCATCGACCGGCCTTCGGACGGGGTTTCCGGGTGCAGCGGGAAATGCACGAGCCGGGCCTCGATGGCGAAGTCGCGCTTCAGCCGTTCAGTACGCACGGTACTGAGGTAGCACCAGGGTCAGACGTAGTCCGAGAAGATCTCGAGCGTGACTTGGTCGCTCATCGCGGGCTCCCTGCGGCGATGCGCCGCTTCCCCATTAGTACGCACGGCGCGGGCCGCGATCAACCCGCGCATCGTTCAGAACATCGCCGGGATGAACAGGCAATTCGGCTGCACCAGGGCCGGGGTTTGGAAGCACGCCCAGAATCGCCCGGTGCCGTCGGTCGCCGGATAGACGAGGCGCGGCGTGACCGCGTAGCCGTTCACGTACCAGGCGCCGTCGCGCTGGCTGATCTCGTGATCGGCGAGCGGCCGGCAGTCCTGCGGGCCGCAGCAATGGCGCGTCGTCGGGTTGGCCATGATCCATTCCGCCTCGCCGTGGGCGAGGGCGGGTGCAGCGATCGCGGTGAAAACGGCGGA
>DASWLB010000321.1:0-6781 GCA_036396315.1 Alphaproteobacteria bacterium | reverse complement strand
GTCCCAGCCATAGGCCTGGAAGCGGCCGAGCGTGTCGTCGGAGAACGAAAGATCGGTGCCGCCGTCGATCGACACGTGATTGTCGTCGTAGAGCACGATGAGCCTCGACAGACCGAGATGACCGGCGAGCGAGGCCGCTTCATGGCTCACCCCCTCCATCAGGTCGCCGTCGCTCGCGATCACGTAGGTCGTGTGGTCCACGAGATCGCCGCCGAAGCGGGCGGCCAAATGCCGCTCGGCGAGCGCCATGCCGACCGCAGTTGCGATGCCCTGGCCGAGTGGGCCCGTCGTGGTCTCGATGCCGCAACTGGGCTCGTACTCGGTGTGGCCCGGAGTCCGACTACCGAGTTGGCGGAAGCGTTTCAGCTCCTCGAGCGTCATCTCGGCGTAGCCGGTGAGGTGGAGGAGCGCGTAGAGCAGCATCGAGCCGTGCCCCGCCGAGAGCACGAACCGGTCGCGGTCTGGCCAGGCGGGATCGGCTGGATCGAACTTGAGGAAGCGGGTGAACAGCACCGTCGCCACGTCGGCCATGCCCATCGGCATGCCGGGGTGGCCGGACTTCGCCGCCTCGACCGCGTCCATGGCGAGGGCGCGCAACGCGTTCGCCATCTCAACATGGCTCGCGCCCGCGCCCGTCGCCTCGGTGAGCGCGGGAGAGGTCGAATCGGCTGGCATAATCGGCCGGCTCCGTGATCGCCGGGCGCGCGGCCGCGCCCCGGCGCGGGGCAATATGGAAGGTCGCCCCGAGCCGATGCAAGCCGTTTTTCCCGGCCACCTGCCCGGTGCTAGACTGGGGGTGTCCGTCACAAGAAGCGGGGGAGGCTTACCATGACGGCGTTTCCACTGCAGGCTACAGCGATCTATGCCGGCATTCTCTTGTTGATCGGGCTCGTCCTCGGCGCGCTCACCACCCGCGCGCGGGTGAAGAACTCGGTCCTCATCGGCGATGGCGGCAAGGAACCGGTCATAAAGGCAATCCGGGCGCACGCCAACTTCGCCGAATACGTGCCGCTCGCGGTGATCGGCATCGGGCTCGCCGAAATGGCGGGCGGACCCGCCTGGCTGGTGCACGGGATGGGAGTCGTGCTGGTCCTCGCCCGCCTTGCCCACGCACAGGGCATGTACCAGACGACCGCGCTGTCGCCCGGGCGGCTCGCGGGCGCGACCTTGACCTGGATCGTCTATCTCGTCGCCGGACTCGCCAGCCTTTATTACGGGTTCGGGTTGCAAGGCTGAGTTGCGGCGGGTCCGGCCGCCGCGCGTTGTCGCGTGCGGCGATCCGTGGTCTTATGCCGGGGACCCTGCCGGTACGGTCCCCGATGCGAGAACCTGCGCGCGGCCCCGCCGCCACGCGACCCCGCGTTCCCCTGCCCACCTGGGCCTTCATCGCGCTGATGACCTCGCTCACGGCGATCTCGGCCCTGTCGAACTCGCTGTTCATCCCGTCGATGCCGGCCATGACGCGGGACTTGAGCACCGACGCGGCGACCGTGCAGCTCACCCTCGCGGTCTATTCGATCGGCTTCGCGGTAGCGCAGCTCGCCTGGGGCCCGCTGATCGACCGGTTCGGGCGGCGCGGGAGCTTGATCGTCGGGCTCGTGGTCTATTTCGCGGCGAGCCTCGCCTGCTGGCTTGCGCCCAACGTCGAGGTGCTGGTCGCCTTCCGCCTGGTGCAGGCGTTCGGCGTGTGCTGCGCGCCGGTCGCCGCCCGCGCGGTGGTGCGCGACCTGTACGAGCTGCGCGAGGCGGCGCGCATGCTGTCCTACGTGTCCTCGGCGTTCGCGCTCACCCCCGTTCTTGCGCCGGCGTTGGGCGCCGTGATCGAGGAGAATCTCGGCTGGCGCGCCAACTTCCTGTTCATGGTCGCGGCGGGCGGCGTGATCCTCGCCGCGGCGCTCGCCTGGCTGCCCGAGACCGCGCCCAAGCGCCGCATGCCGGTCCGGCCCTCGCTGATCGTCGCGAGCTATGCGAGCCTCATCGGACATCGCACCTTCCTCGGCTATTCGCTGCTCGTCACCTTCGCGTTCGTGCCGTTCTTCGTGTTCAACTCGGTCGCGCCGTTCTACCTGATCGAGGAGACGGGTCTCACCCCGACCGAGTTCGCGCTGCCCTACGCGACCATCGCGATGTGGTTCGGAGTTTCCGCCTTCGTCGCGGCGCGCATCACCCACCGGTTGGGAATCGATCGGACGATCCTCGGCGGTGCGCTGGTGTGCGTCGCGGGCGCGACGCTCGAGGCCGGCCTCATTTTCGCCGGCGTCGCCAACGTGTTCGCGCTGTGCGGCGCGATGTCGCTCTATTCGTTCGGGGCGGGGTTCGTGTTCCCCAACTCCCAGGCCGGCGCCGTCGCGCCGTTCCCCGACCGCGCCGGCGCCGCGGCGGCCCTCAACGGATTCCTGCAGATGACTCTCGCCGCCCTGCTCGGCGTCCTGGTGATGCAGATCTACGACGGCTCGCCCATCCCGATGGCGATCTTCATCGTCGTGTTCGCAGCCGCCGCGCTGCCGCCCTACGTGCTGCTGATCCTGCGCCGGCGCCGGCCCATTCCCGCGTACCGGTCCGATGACTGAACGCCCTCCGCGTCCCGCGGGGCTTCATCCCACCGTCCTGGTCGCGCTGCTGACGATGATGACCGCCATCTCGACGGCGTCGAACTCGCAGGCGCTGCCGTCGCTGCCCTCGATGGGCGCCGAGTTCGGCGCGAGACCCGCCGCGACCCAGCTCATCGTCAGCGCGTTCCTCCTCTCCTTCGCGGTGGCGCAGCTCGTCTGGGGTCCGATCGCCGACCGCTACGGCAGGCGGCCGACCTTGATCGCCGGGTTGGTGATCTATTTCGCCGCCTCGCTGGCGTGCTGGCGGGCCGAGACCATCGAGGCGCTGATCGTGTTCCGCGTCGTGCAGGCGGTCGGCGCGTGCTGCCCGCCGGTGGTCTCGCGCGCCGTGGTGCGCGATCTCTACGAGCTCAGGGACGCGGCGCGGGTGATGGCGTTCATGACGGCGTCGTTCTCGCTCGCGCCGGTGCTGTCGCCCGTGGTCGGCGCGTTCCTCGAGGAATGGTTCGGCTGGCGCGCCAATTTCCTTTTCATGCTGGCCTGGGGCGGCGGGCTGCTCGCCGCCGTGCCGCTGCTCCTGCCCGAGACCTTGCCGCCGCGCCGCCCCGGGGCAAGCCTTGCCAACGCGATCATGAGCTACGGGCCGGTGATCGCGCACCGCCGCTTCATCGGCTACGCGCTGTCGGTCGCGCTCGGCTTCTCGATGATCGCCGGGTTCAACTCGATCGGCGCGTTCTACCTGATCGACGGGCTCGGCCTTCCACCCAAGATGTTTGCCGTCTATTACGGCATCCCGGTCGCCCTGTTCGGCCTCTCGGCCTATCTCGCGGGCCGCGTGACGCCCGCCCTCGGTCTCGACCGTACGGTCGTCGTGGGCATCCTCCTCTGCCTCGCCGGCGGGGTGCTGATCGCCGCGCTCGCCGCCTTCCGCGTGTCCGGGCCGTGGGCGCTGTCGGGCCCGATGATCGTGATGAGCATCGGCCACGGGTTCCTGTTCCCCAACTGCCAGGCGGGCGCCATCGCGCCCTTCCCCGACCGGGCGGGCGCGGCCTCGGCCCTTTCCGGTTTCTTCACCATGGCGGTCGCCGCGGTGACCAGCGCCTTCATCATGCGCGCGTACGACGGCACCTACGCGCCCTTCGCCTACTATGCGCCAGGGGCATCGGCGGTCCTGCTCGCCCTGTTCTGGCTGTTGGTGCTGAAAAGCCGCAAGCCGGGCGGATGATCCGCGCCCCGGATGCCGTCCACGAGGCATGACGGGAGGGTCGCGGGCTGCTAGACTTGGTGCGTTCGACAGCACCGGTCGGGGCGCCGCCCGGGTCGGCGCCCCCGCCACTCGACCGCGTCCGCGGGATGACGGAGGGAGAGCCGTTATGAATGTCGAGAACATTCTGAAGCGCAAGGGCAACGAGGTGGCGACGATCGCGCCCGGCGCGACCGTGGCCGAGGCGCTGGCCCGGCTCAAGGAGCACAATGTCGGCGCGCTGGTCGTCAGCGCCGACCGCCGCACCGTCGCCGGCATCCTGTCGGAGCGCGACGTGGTCCGCCGCCTCGCCGACGAGGGCGCGAAGCTTCTCGATCAGCCGGTGAGCGCGGTGATGACCAAGAACGTCCATACCTGCCGGCCCGACGACTCGATCGCCGAGCTGATGACCCAGATGACCGTGCGGCGCATCCGCCATCTGCCGGTCGTCGTGTCCGGCCGGCTCGTCGGCATCGTCTCGATCGGCGACGTCGTCAAGGACCGCGTCGAGGAGGTCGAGCAGGAGGCGCAGGCGCTGCGCGAGTACATCACGCAGGCGTAATGGGATACTGCGCCTGGGCCGGGCAACCGCGACTCATGGTCGGCGCCGTGAGGACGCGTGCCGTCCAACGATGGGCGCGATGGCGCCCGCGACGTGGTTCGCCGCGGCGCCTGCACCGGCGCGACTGAAATGGATGCTGTCCGCAAAGTATTCCCCCCTTCCCGAGAGGGCTGCGTTCATGTCGATGACGGCAAGACCTGCCTCCGCGGCGACCTCTTCGATGATGCGATCGCATATGTCGAAGGCCTGCATGAGCTGATCGACCGGCATGCGCCAGTTGCGGATGGCGTATTCGCGCGCGCCTTCCTGTGCGGGTCCCGTCCCGCCGGGCACCGGGAGGCGCGCCTGCTTGCACAAAACCAGCTCCGCGCCGATATGGCGGGCAAGAGACGCGGCCAGTGCAAGGTTCAGCCGATACTGCCGCGGCCCCCACGCGCCGACGCGGGCCGGCGACGTTGCGCGATCGTCGGGCGCCCTACGGCCGCCTTCCTCGGCAAAAGCCAACTGAACAAAGCCCCAACGGAACTGCCGGTAGATGGCGGACACGGTCAGAAGACGGTCGATCCCCGTGGGATGGATTCGCCAATCCTGCGGCACCGTTTGCGGCGCGGTAAGCGGCAGGCGCGCGTATGGATCCTCCGGTGAGAGCCACGAAAAGTACTTGATGTCGTTCCAGGCGTTGCAAAGGAAGAGGATATCCGGCTCGAGCGTCCAAACGTCGGTCAGCAGTTTGCCGACCGAGTCTGTGCTGTCATGCCCTGGCGCGCCGGCGTTGATGACCTCGACGTCGAGCCCGCGGCCGCGCAGCGCCTCGCCCGCCATCCCCGGCCAATCGTTGTAGAAATCGAAGACCTGCGAGCCGCCGAGAAAAACCATCCGTATCTGTCCGTCGCGCTTGCGCGCGGCGATCTCCGGGCCGCGATACCCGCGATTATTGATGTGAACAGGGGCGTCGCCCGGCATGACGACGTCCTTGGGAACGAGCCGAAACCGGGTGAATGTCGCCGCGGTGTACTCGATCGACTCGGCGCGCTGGCTCGCCACCGTCTTCACAAGGCCGAAGGCCGTCAACGCCGCGTCGGCGACGACCAGGCACAGGGCGATGACGAGGACCGACAGGCTCCAGTCCCGTCGTCGCGCGACCAGCCAGGTGCGGCTGCGACGGGCCAGGAGGGAAGCGAGTACCAGGAGCGACCAAATGCCGCCGACGGCAAGCGCGGACAGGGTGACAATGGGGTCCGACAGGATTGCTTCCCCCACGTTCATCCGCCAAATCGCGAAGTACACCAGGAACGCGGATGGCAGCAGCTGGAGGCTCCACAGACATAACGGCCATTTTGGCGATCTCATGTCACCCCCGATGACGCGTGTTGACAGGACCGCATTCCGGCACCGTCGTGTTCGACCCCACGAGCGCGGGTCGTGCAGCCATGCGGATTCTGGCGTCCCCGGCGGGATTCGAACCCACGACCCCAGGATTAGGAATCCTGTGCTCTATCCGGCTGAGCTACGGGGACGCGGGGGAACCCTATACCAAGGCGCGCGGGCGGCGCAACGCGAGCGCCGGCGGCGCGCGCAACGCGCGCTCAATCGCCCGCGGCGCCCAACGGCCAGGAGAAATAGAGCCCGACGATCTCGGTGCCCGGGTTGGAATCGCCCAGGCTCGCGTTCGAGATGTGGTGTATGGCGACGCCCAGCCTCGCCCGGTTGTCGAATCGATAGGCCAGCTCGAGCCCGGAGCGGAACTCGATGGTGTGGCCCAGATCCTTGCCGTCGCCGTCGCGGTAGAGTCCGACCGCGACGTTGGGCGTGAGCACGATGCGCCGGCCGAAGAACAGGTCCACGTAGAACCCGCCGTAGCCGTATACGGCTTCGTCGGTGGTCGCCATCGCGCCCACGAACGGCTTGAAGAACCAGAGCTTGGCGTTCGAGCGGTACTCGAGGTGGAAGGCGGCCGCGTCCCAGTCGTCGTTGATGTCGTAATAGCCGATCCCGCCGGTGACGAAGCTGGGGTCGTCGGCGCGTGCCGGCGCCGCCGCGAGCCCCGCCATTCCCGCCGCCGCGACAAACGCCGCCGCGATCCCCCGAACCCTGCAACCCATACGCCCCCTCCGTTTCTTCTTCGCCGCCACCTTCGGCGATCCTCAGCCGCTTTCCGCCGCGGCCTCCGCGTCGCGCCGCGCGCCGCCCAGCCGCTCGAGGAACGATTCGGTCGCCCGCACCAGCGCCGCGCGGATGCCGGGGTCGAGCGCCGAGTGCCCGGCGTCGGGAACGATCACGTATTCGGCCTCGGGCCAGGCGCGCGCCAGCTCGTCCGCCGTCACGATCGGGCAGATCATGTCGTAGCGCCCCTGCACGATGGTCGCCGGCAGATGGCGGATGCGGTAGAGCTCGGCCAGCAGCCGGTTGTCCTTGAGCGTCGCG
>DASWLB010000320.1:0-2747 GCA_036396315.1 Alphaproteobacteria bacterium | reverse complement strand
AGCAGCACCTGGTACAGGTGGTCGCGCCGGTAGATCGGGCGGAACAGCGCCCATTCGAGCGCGAGCCCGAGCAGCACGGTGAGCGGGATCGCAAGCAGGATCGCCAGCCAGAAATTCCCCGTCATCCCGGTGAGCGAGAAGGCGAGGTAGGCGCCGATCATGTAGAAGCTGCCGTGGGCGAGGTTGATCACGCCCATGATGCCGAACACGAGCGTGAGCCCGCTCGCGACCAGGAACAGGAGCAACCCGTACTGGACGCCGTTGAGCGTCTGGATCAGGACGAAGACCAAGCCTTCAGGCATGGAATGCCGGAATCGGAGAAAGCGCGGCAGGTTCGGTGGGACAATGCGCGGGCAACCTCATCCTTCGAGACGCGCCCTTCGGGCGCTCCTCAGGATGAGGAAGGAAAAAAAGGTGACCTCATCCTGAGGAGCGGTGCGCAGCACCGCGTCTCGAAGGATGAGGTCGATCCGCAACGCTTTCGTTCCGCGATCCGTCACGTCATCCGGCAGCCCTTGGCGGGGTCGGCGAGCCCCTTGACGGCGACGCGGACGTAACGGTTCTCGAGCCCGACGACGCGGCGGAGATAGACGTCGTGCACCGGGTTGTGGGCCTTGGACAGGGTGAACTTGCCGCGCGGGGAGTCGAACTCGGTCTTCGCCATCGCGGCGATCATCTCCTTCCGCGCCTTCACGTCGCCCCGGACCGCGGCGAGACCGGACAGGAGCAAGGTACCGGTGTCGTAACCCTGCACCGCGTAAACGTCCGCGTCGCGGCCCGTCATCTTCTTGAACGCGGCGCGGAACGCCTTGTCCTTGGGAAAGTCGAGCCCGTCGGCGTAGTGCAGCGTGGTCTCGATCCCCTGCGCCGCCTCGCCCTGCGCCGGCAGCGTGCCGTCGGTGAGGAAGCCCGGACCGATGAGCGGGATCGAGGCCTTCAGGCCCGCCGCCGCGTAGTCCTTGACGAACTTGACCGCGCCGCCGCCGGCGAAGAAGGCGTGCACGATCTCGGGCCGGAGCTGGGCGATCTGGGTGAGGAGCGCCTGGAACTCGACCTGCGGGAAAGGCAGGAACAGGTCGCGCTCCACCTTGCCGCCGCCCGATTCGAAGCCCTCGCGGAAGGCATCCGCCATTTCCTTGCCCGCCGCGTAGTCCCAGGTGATCGAGACGGCGCGCTTCTTGCCCTGCGATGCCGCCACCTTGCCCGCGGCGAAGGAGGACTGCCAGTTGGTGAACGAGGTGCGGAAGATGTTGGGCGCGCACAACGCGCCGGTCGCCTGTCCGACCCCGCCGTTCGGGATGATCAGCATGGTGTCGGTATCGCGCGCGACCTTGACCATGCCCATGACGACGCCGGAATGGACGGTGCCGACGAGGAAATCCACCTTGTCGCGCGAGACGAGCTTGTTGGCGTTGTCGGCCGCCTTCGCGGGCTCGGATTCGTCGTCGAGCGTGATGTATTCGATCTCGCGCCCGCCGAGCTTGCCGCCCGCCTCGTTGATACGAAGACGCATCGCGTCGTCGATGTTCTTGCCGAGCGCCGCGTACGTCCCCGAATAGGGCAGCATGACGCCGAGCTTGATCTTCGCCTGCTGGCCGATGGCGAAGCGCGCCGGCACGAACCCCGCGGCGGCGGCGACGCCGGTCGCGGCGAGACCCTGGAGGACCCGGCGCCGGCTCTTCGAAATGTGGTTGGGTGCGGTCATGGTGGCGTTTCTCCCGGAGTTCGCCCGGCCGGTCACGTCCGGCTCGGCGCGCGCAGCTTGAAGCGCTGGATCTTGCCCGTCGCGGTCTTGGGCAGCTCGCTCGCGAACTCGATCCAGCGCGGATACTTGTAGGGCGCGAGCCGCGACTTCACGTGGTCCTGCAGTGCGGCGGCGAGAACGGGTGTCGGTGCGACGCCGGGCTTCAAGACGACGAAAGCCTTCGGCTTCACCAGCCGGTTCTCGTCCTCGGCCCCGATCACGGCGGCTTCGAGCACCTGGTCGTGCGAGGCGAGCGCGCCCTCGACCTCGAACGGCGAGACCCAGATGCCGCCCACCTTGAGCATGTCGTCGGTCCGTCCGCAATAGGTGTAATAGCCGTCGGGCGAGCGCACGTACTTGTCGCCGCTCCGCGTCCAGCGGCCGAGGAACGTGTCGCGGCTCTTCTCCCGGTTGTTCCAGTAATAGGCCGCGCTCGTCGGGCCGGAAACCTGCAGCTCGCCGATCTCGCCGTCCTTGGCGGGCGCGCCGTCCTCGTCCACCAGGCGGACCTCGTAGCCCGGCACCGGCCGGCCGGATGTGCCGTAGCGCACCGCGCCGGGCGCGTTCGACAGGAAGATGTGCAGCATCTCGGTCGAGCCGAGCCCGTCGAGGATCTCGATGCCGAACCGGTCGTTCCAGCGCCGTCCGATGTCCTCCGGCAACGCCTCGCCGGCCGACACGCAGCGGCGGAGCGTTACCTCATCGCGCCGCGGCAGATCGGGCGAGGCGAGCATCGCCGCGTACAGGGTCGGCACGCCGTAGAAGATCGTCGGCTTCTTCTCCTTGAGGATGCGGGCGACCGCCTGGGGCGTCGGCCGGTCGGCATGGAGCACCGAGGTCGCGCCGACCGCGAGCGGGAAGGTGAGCGAATTGCCGAGCCCGTAGGCGAAGAACAGCTTCGCCGCCGAGAACGCGACGTCGCCCTCGCGGATGCCGAGCACCGGCTTCGCGTACAGCTCGGCGGTGAGCCGGAGGTGCGATTGCAGATGCACCGCGCCCTTGG
>DASWLB010000319.1:0-1725 GCA_036396315.1 Alphaproteobacteria bacterium | reverse complement strand
GGCGATCTCGTCGGTCTCGGCGACGTACATCGGCACGCCCCAGCCGAGCTGCTGCGGGGTCGCGGTGTAGCCGTAGCGCTCGGCCCGCTCGCGGTACTCGATCATGAACTTCTCGACCGTCGCGGTCGGGCTGAACGTGTGGAGATAGACGTATTTGCGGTCGGGGTGCGAGGCGAACTCGATCGTCTCCGACGAGCCCTGCGAAGGGATCCACACCGGCGGGTGCGGCGACTGGTAGGGCCTGGGCCACAAATTCACGTAGTTGAAGTGATAGTACTTGCCGGCGAACTCGAACGGGCCGGGCTCGGTCCAGGCGCGGATGATGAGGTCGTGCGCCTCGCGGAAGCGGGCGAGCGACTGGCCCGGGTTCGCACCCGTCACGTGGTACTCGGTGCCGACGCCGCGCACGAAACCGGCGATCAGCCGTCCTTCCGTCAGGTTGTCGAGGATCGCGAACTCCTCGGCGATGGTGAGCGGGTTCTCGGTGATCGGCAGCGCGCGCCCGAGCACGGCGAGCTTGGTGCGCTTGGGCAGGCGCTGCGACAACGCCGCCGCGAACAGGTTGGGCGCCGGCATCAGCCCGTAGGCGGTCTGGTGATGCTCGTTGACCGCGACCGCGTCGAACCCGAGCTCGGCCGCCAGCACCAGCTCGTCGAGATAGCGCTTGTAGTAGCCGGCGCCCTTGCGTGGATCGTAATAGCTGTTGGGCAGGGTGACCCAGGACGTCCCGTATTTCGACACCGCCTCGGGATCGAGGTCGGCGTACGGCATCAAATGGAAGAAGCAGAATTTCATCTTTTCCTCTTCGCCGCGCGCTTCGCGGGTTTCCGCGGCGTGCGCCGCGAAGCCGCCTTGGGTTTCGCCTTGCGCGAGGCCGCGGCGCGCGGCTTTGCCTTGGCGGCCGGCTTCGCCGCGCCGTTCGCGAGCGTGCCGAACAGCGCCAGGAACCGGTCGGCCTTCTCGATCTGCGGCACGTGGCCGCACTCCGGAATGATCTCGACGCGCGAGCCCGGGATCAGCTTGGCGTACGCCGGCGCGTGGGCGTTGGCGAATATCTTGTCCTCGGCGCCCCATACGACGAGCGTCGGCACGTCGATGCGATGCAGCCACTTGGGCAGGTCGCGGTTGTAGAAGCGCGGGCTCCAGGCGAGCTTCGCCGTCGTGAAGCTGTTCTTGATCGCGATGTCCGCCATCTCCTCGGTCATCGGGATCGACAGGATCTGGTCGGCGAATTTCTGGTTGTGGAACAGGTTGCGGATGCGCTGTTCCGGCGTCCACAGGAACAGATCGCCCTTCGGCACGCCGTCGACGTGGATGCCGGCCGCCGCGAGCAAGGTCAAAGTCTTGAGCCGCTCGGTCGAGCGCACCGCGAGTTCGGCCGAGATCCAGCCGCCGAGCGAGCTGCCGACGAGGTGGATGCCGTCGAGCCCGAGCTTGTCGATGAAGTCGAGGTAGAAGTAGGCGAGGTCGGGCACGTTATCGAGCCACTCCGGCGTCGCGGACCGGTCGAAGCCGGGATGGCTCGGCACGATCACCTCGTAGCGCTCGGCGAGCTTGTCCATGAAAGGCGCCCAGATGCCGGCGCCGCCCGCGCCGTGCAGGAACAGGACGGGCGCGCCCTTGCCGCCCCGCATCACCTCGACGCGGCAGCCGTCGACCTCGACGAACGATTTGGAATTCTGCGCCATCTGACGTCTCCGCCCCGGATTCGGAGCGTTCCCCGGT
>DASWLB010000318.1:0-2668 GCA_036396315.1 Alphaproteobacteria bacterium | reverse complement strand
GTGCGTCGCCCGGCGGTAGGAATAGAAGCGCGCCGCGTCGGTGTAGGTGCATTGGCCGACGTCGTGCACCGCGCCGACGCCGGCGCCCCGAAGCCGCGCGACGATGTAGGCGGGGAGGTCGAAAAACGCGTGGCCGCGGCGCGAGGAGGGAGAGAAGAAGCACTTGTTGTCGCGGTCCGCCGTGACGAAGGCGGCGACGAGTTCCGGTCCTACCTCGTAGTTCCGTCCCGATATCGTCGGACCAAGCACGGCGACAATTCTTCCGCGGTCGGCGCCCAGCCGCTCCATGCCCGCCACCGCCGACTCAAGAATGCCGCAGAGCGCGCCCTTCCAGCCCGCATGCGCCGCCGCGACGATGCGCGCCGCAGGCTCGGCGAAGAGGATCGGCCCGCAATCGGCGGTGCCGACCCCGACGGCGATATCGGGCCGGTGGGTTACGACCGCGTCCGCCCGAGGCCCGAGTCCCGGCCCCCAGACGCTCTCCACGACCACCACGTCGCTGCCATGGACCTGATAGGGGGTGGCAAGATGCTCCGGCTCGACGCCGAGGTGGCGCGCGGCGCGGGCGCGGTTCTCCAGCACCGCCGCGCGCTCGTCGCGCGAACCGATGCCGGCGTTCAGCCCCGCGTACAGTCCGCGCGACGAGCCCCCGGCGCGCGTGAAAAACGCGTGGCGAATTCCCGGAATTTTGAGGAGCGGGACTTCGATCGGCGCGAGCCGCGGCGCGGGGGCGTGCATGCGGGCAATCGTTGGCGGGGCGCGCACGCGAAGTCAAACGCCCCGCGCGTCGGTTTCTTTCGTGTCGTTCGGCGAAGCATCGGCACGAAACGGGCCGCGCCCGTCATGCGCGGCATCGTCGTAGCCCTTCCGGGCGCTGTAGAAGATCAGGAACATCAGGCCGCCGCCGACGCCGAAGCAACCGACGATCATGAGGATAACCGCCGCCCAGGCATGCCCGCCGAGGCCGATGCCCGCGGTCGCGACCCACATCGGGACGATGGCGGCGGCGATGGCCGCCAAGAGCAGGACGGCGCCGAGGATCACCATGTTTCGCGTCATGCGCGGCATGTAGGCCGGCGGCGCCGCAATTAAAGCCAGTCAGCGAAAGGCGGCGGGCAAATTCCGTCTTGCGTCACCGCGAGCACCTTGAAGAGCGTGCCCATTTCGTCGGGGTGCGTCAGCCGGCGGAGGGCGGCGGCGAGCGCCGTGCGCGCCGCATCGCCGCCCCCGGCTGCGAGCTTCTCGGCGCGCGCCACAAGACCGAGGGCCATCAAGAATTCGCCCTGCGGCATCGGGCCGTGCGCCGCCGCTCCCGCGGCGCGCGCGGCGCAGGCGAGGGCGGCGAAATCGACATGCGCGGTGAGGTCGGTTTCGCCCGGCGATTCCAGCGGGTCGGCGAACCGGTGTCCGCGCACCGCCTGCAGCGTCTCTCCGAACGCAGCCGTCACATATCCATAGTCGACGACCAACGCCGTGCCGCCGTGCTCGGCGATGCGCTCGCCGATCTCCGTCATCAGGGCGTCGGCCGCCGGGCGGTGCTCGATCACCGAATTCGCCGGCGCATCGGGCCCGCCGTCGAGCTGCCCGCGCCCGAGGCCGAAGGCGAGGCGCCCGCGTGCATCGAGCCCGACGACGCGCTCGCACCAAGCGCCCTCTGCCCGCATGAACTGCCGGACGGGCAGGGCGTCGAAAAACTCGTTGGCGACGAGGAGCAGCGGCCCGCGCGGAACCTCGTGAAGCGCCGCTCGCCATTCGATCGCCACGCGCGCCTCGCTCACGGCAGCGGCTTGCCGCCGTCGAAGCGCCTCGCTCGTCTCGATCAGATCGACCGAAACCGCCCGCAGAAATTCCGGGACTTTCGCGGCGACCCGCAGGATGTCGGCCATCAGTGTGCCGCGGCCGGGCCCGAGCTCCACCAAGCGCACGGGCGATGGCGATCCGCCCTGCCGCCAGGCATGAATGAGCCAGGCCCCCAGAATCTCGCCGAACATCTGGCTGATCTCCGGCGCGGTGACGAAATCGCCGGCGCTCCCGAAGGGGTCGCGCGTCCGGTAGTAGCCGAGCGCCGGGTCGCCAAGGCAGAGCGCCATATAGTCGGCCACGGAGATCGGGCCGTTCGCTTCGATCAGCCGCCGGATCTTTCCGGCGAGCGGCGTTTCGATCACGCCGCCGCCCGCCGCCGCGCCCAGACGATCGCGCCGAGCCCGACCAGCACCATCGGCAGCGAAAGCAGGATCCCCATGGTGAGCGGGCCGGCGATGTAGCCGATCTGCGGGTCGGGTTCGCGGAAGAATTCGACCACGATGCGCGCCGCGCCGTAGCCGGCGATAAAGGCGCCGCCGGTCAGGCCGGGGCTGCCGAGGCCGCCGAGATGGTGCGTGAGGACACGCAGGAGAGCGAAGAGCACGACGCCCTCGAGCGCCGCCTCGTAAAGCTGGCTCGGATGGCGGGCGAGGGGGCCCGCCGGACAGGCGCCGCCGTGCATCGCCGCGATGCGGGCATTGCAGAACACGATCCCCCACGGGACGTCGGTGACGCGGCCCCAGAGTTCGCCGTTGACGAAGTTGGCGAGGCGACCGAAGAAAAGCCCGAAAGGCACCGATGCCGCCGCGACGTCGAAAAGCGAGAGCATCGGAAGATTCCGCATCCGCGCGAAGACCGCCATGGC
>DASWLB010000317.1:0-4576 GCA_036396315.1 Alphaproteobacteria bacterium | reverse complement strand
TCCGCCTATTTCTGGTACTTCAAGAACCCGATCGGCGGCGCGATCGAGTACTGCGCCGACGAGGACCGCTGCACCAAGAAGTGGAAGCCGCGCGATTTCGACAGCGTGCCCGAGAACTTCGCCGAATGGGCGCTGCCGCAGGGCATCTCGACCCATGTCGTCGACATCAAGGAGCGCAAGGCGGAGGCCTAATACCTGTCACCCCGGGCGCGGTGCAGCGCGTAGCGATGCACCGCAGACCCGGGGCCCAGTTCTTCACGATCCCGGGTCTGCAGCGCATCACTTCGTGCCGCGCTGCGCCCGGGATGACAATGGCGTTTCACCTCACCACCGCCGCGGTCTGGCCGAACAACAGCTTCTTGGATTCCTCGGTCACGGTGGGCTGGCTGTTGATCGCCTTGCCCTTGTCGTAGGCGCGGATCGTCGCCGGGCGCTGGGCGATCTGCTCGCGCCAGCGCATCAGGTTGGGGAACTCGGCCGGGTCCTGCTCCTGCTGCTCCGGATTGACCCAGGGATAGCTCGCCATGTCGGCGATCGAATAGTCGGGCCCGGCGACGAACTCGCGGTCGGCCAACCGCTTGTCGAGGACGCCGAACAGCCGGTTGACCTCCTTCTTGTAGCGCTCGATGGCGTACGGAATCTTCTCCGGCGCGTAGCGGCGGAAATGCCCGCTCTGGCCCGCCATCGGGCCGAGATTGCCCATCTGCCAGAACAGCCATTGCAGCACCTCGACGCGGCCGGCGAGGCTCGTCGGGATGAAGCGTCCCGTCTTCTCCGCGAGGTAGAGGAGGATCGCGCCCGATTCGAACACCGAGATCGGGCCCTTGCCCTGCGCGGGCGCGTGGTCGACCAGCGCCGGCATGCGGTTGTTGGGCGATATCTTGAGGAACTCGGGCGCAAACTGCTCGCCCGTCGAGATGTTGACCGGCTTGATCGCATAGGGGATGCCGGTCTCCTCGGCGAACAGCAGGATCTTGTAGCCGTTCGGCGTCGTCCAGAAATAGATGTCGTGCATGCGCTCTCCCTCCGAGCCGGCCGATTTCAGACTAGATAGTCCAGAATTGTGGGAAAAGCCAGCGCTACCGGTCGAGGCAGGTCAGCATCACCCGCTTCACGTCCTCGAGGGCGCGCCGGTCCGGGTTCGCCTTGCCGACGAGCCTGAGCCCCTGGATCGCGGCAAGGAAGAAGCGCGCGAGCGCGATCGTGTCCGCGTCGGCCGCGATCTCGCCCCGCGCCTGGGCGCGCTCGAAGGCGGCGGCGAACGTCGCCTCGATGCGCTCGAGCCCGTGCCGAACCTTGGCCACCGCTTCGCGGTCGCTGCGCGCGAACTCGGCCGCGCAGTTGCCGAGAAAGCAGCCGCGCCGTCCGGGCCCGGCGACGATGCGGTCGATCAGGTCGTCTATGAAGGCGTCCATCGCTTCCCGGATCGGCACCGGCCGGTCGAGGCTGCCGCCGACGAAGGAATCGATGCGCGCCTCGTAGCGCTCGAGCGACTGCAGGAGAAGCGTCCGCTTGTCGCCGAACGCGGCGTACAGGCTCGAGCGCGACAGCCCGGTCGCATCGCACAGATCGTCGAGCGAGGTCGCCTCGAAACCCTTTGACCAGAACAGCTGCATCGCGCGCTCGAGCGCGGTGTCCGGATCGAATTCGCGGGGCCGTGCCATGCCGCCTCCCGGGCGATTGCGCCGACTGATTCTGTACCATAAAGTACAGAACCAAGATCGCGCAAGCGCCGCAACGGGAGGTTTCGATGTCGCTCACGCTCTATCACAACGACATGTCGGTGTGCGCCCAGAAGGTTCGCCTCGCGCTCGCCGAGAAGGGCCTCGAATACGAAAGCAAGCATTTGAACCTGCGCGCGGGCGACCAGAAGCAGCCGGACTATCTCAAGCTCAACCCGAACGGCTACGTGCCGACCCTCGTGCATGACGGGTTCGTCGTGTACGAATCGACGGTCGTCAACGAATACATCGACGACGCGTTTCCGACCCCGCCCCTGAAGCCCGCCGACGCCAAGGCGCGCGCGCGCATGCGCGGCCTCACCAAGTTCATCGACGCGGCGATCTTCCCGGCGACCGGCGTCGTCTCCATGTCGATCGCCTTCCACCACCAGTACCCGCCCGAGATCCACGCGACGATGGAGAAGGCGCGGCCCGGCTGGATGGCGAACTTCCGCAATTTGCAGAAGGGCGTCGACAACCCGGCCTTCCCGGCGGCGATCCAGCGCCTCGCCAAGATGATCGTCGACATGGACAAGGCGCTCGAGTCCTCGGGCGGGCCGTGGCTCGTGGGCAAGGACTACTCGCTCGCCGACATCGGCTACGCGCCCTACCTCACGCGGCTCGACCATTTGAAGTTCCTCGGGCTCCTCGATTCGCGCCCGCGCGTCGCCCAATGGTACGAGCGCATGCGCGCCCGCAAGCCCTACCAGGACGCGCTCGCCGCCTGGTTCAATCCCAAGTACCTGCCGCTGATGGAAGAGAAGGGCAGCGAGGCCTGGCCGAAGGTGAAGCGGTTGTTGGCGGCGTAGCCGGCCTCACCCTCATGGTTCGAGACGCGCCCTTCGGGCGCTCCTCACCATGAGGATTTTTCTTTTGCTCCTCATCCTGAGGAGCGCGCGCAGCGCGCGTCTCGAAGGATGAGGAGATATTGACCGCACGCCCGCATCCCTGCACCATCGGCGCAACCGCATTGAGGGAGGTCCCGCATGTCGTCCGTCGCCCGCGTCGCCAAGGCCAACACCGTCCGCGCCCAGGTGAGCGCGGCGGAATGGAAGGCCCGAATCGAGCTTGCCGCCGCCTATCGGCTGATCGCCCATTTCGGCATCCGCGACCTCACCTACAACCATTTGTCGGTGCGCGTGCCGGGCGAGCCCGACAAGCTCCTCATCAAGTGCGCGATCGAGATGTTCGAGGAGGTGACGGCGTCCTCCCTGTTCAAGTACGACCTCGACGGCAACCCGGTGATGGGCACCGACCGGCCGCTGTTCGGCGGCGGGCTGATCATCCATGCCGGGCTGTTGAAGGCGCGTCCCGACTTGAACGTCGTGTTCCACACCCACTCGCCCGCCAACATGGCGGTCTCGGCGATGAAGTGCGGGCTCCTGCCGATCAACCAGCACTCGATCAAGTTCCACAACCGCCTCGCCTATCATCGGTTCCGCGGCTTCGAATTCGACCCGCACATGACCGAGTGGCTGCTCGACGATCTCGGGCCGCACCGGGCGATGCTGCTCGAAAACCACGGCATCCTCATCGTCGGCGACACGATCGCCGAAGCCTTCGTCCAGCACCACTTCCTCGAATGGGCGTGCCAGGCCCAGGTGATGGCGCTCGCGGGCGGCATCGAGAACGTCAAGATCCCCGAAGCGGCGACCTGCGAGCACGCGGCGAAGCAGGTTGCCTCGCCCGGCGGCGTGCCCGGCGGCAAGGACTGGGACGCCTGCCTGCGCCTCGCCGACCGGATCGACCCCTCCTACAAGGAGTAGCCAGGGACGCGCGTGATGGCGGACGCACGCGCCAACTTCGTCTCGAACGAGGACTATGTCGCGCGGGCGCGGGCGCTCGCGCCGGTGCTGCGAGAGCGCGCGGCGATGACTAACGAGATGCGCCGCGTGCCCGACGAGACCATCGCCGACTTCAAGGAATCGGGCCTGTTCGGATTGCTCAAGCCCGAACGGTTCGGCGGCGCCGACCGCGGTCTCGAGCCCTATCTCGATTCGGTGATCGAGCTGGCCCAGGGGTGCGGCTCGGCCGGCTGGGTGTTCTCGGTGCTGTCGATCCACGTGTTCCACGTCGGCCTGTTCCCGCTCGCGGCGCAGGAAGACGTGTGGGGCGATAACCCCGACGCGATCATCGCGTCGTCCTACATGCCGGGGGCGAAGGCCGCGCGCGAGAACGGCGGGTTCCGCATCACCGGGCGCTGGAAGTTCTCCTCGGGGTGCGATGCCGCCGACTGGTTCATCCTGGGCGCCTCGCACGGCATGCGGGCGACCGAGCCGCCGCGGCCGGAAGTGTGGTTCTGCCTGGTGCCGCGCGCAGACGTCGAGATCGTCGACACCTGGCACGTGATCGGGTTGAAGGGCACGGGCTCGAAGGACGTGGCGACCAGGGACGCCTACGTTCCGGCGCACCGCATCCTCAACATGGCGGACGCGCTCGAGGCGCGCACGCCGGGGCGCGAGGTCAATCCCGGGCCGCTGTTCGCGCTGCCGATGTACTCGGTGTTCCCGCTGTGTATCGCCTCGCCCGCGGTCGGCGTCGCCAAGGGCGCGGTCAACCTCTACATCGAGGAGATGCGTAGCCGCACCGTCACCTCGCGCGGCGGCGAATCGGTCGCCGACTACCACGCGACCCAGACACGGCTGGGCGAGGCCGCGGCGCTCGCGGATTGCGCGGAGCTTCTGTTGAAGCGCGACGCCAAGCACACGATGGACGTGATGCGGCAGGGCCGCGCGCTCTCGATCGAGGAGCGCGTGCGCAACCGGCGCGACCACGCCTTCGCCGCCGACCTCTCGGTGCGCGCCGTCGACCTCCTCTACAAGATGACGGGCGGCGCCGGGCTCCACTACGAGAGC
>DASWLB010000316.1:0-6598 GCA_036396315.1 Alphaproteobacteria bacterium | reverse complement strand
TCGCCGTGATCGAGGGCCGCATCGCCCAGGCGAAGGGCGACCACAAGGCGGCGGCCGACGCGTTCCTCGAGGCGGCCGTGCTGCAGGACGGGCTGCCCTACATGGAGCCGCCCTACTGGTACTATCCCGTCCGCCAGTCGCTCGCGGTCGCGCTGATGCAGTCGGGCCGGTTGGCCGAGGCCGAGGCCGAGTTCAAGAAGGCGCTGCGCCGCGCGCCGGCGAGCGGCTGGACCTATTTCGGCCTCGCCGAGCTCTACAAGGCAAAGGGCGACACGGCGGCGCGCGCCGAAGCGGAAGCTGCGCTCGCGCGGGTGTGGACCGGCGACCGCGCGCTTCTAACGCTCGGGCGGCTGTGATCGCGACCGCCGCCTATTGGGCGGCGAAGCAGTAGAGCAGGCCGTTCCCGCCGGTCCGGATCAGCTCCTGCTGGCTGCAGCCGATCGAGGGGTGGGACGAGTTCCACGACTGCGACCCCGCGTCGTAGCGCAACCCCATCCGGTCATGATGGCCGAGGATCGCGCTGCCCTGGCCGCTCGACGTCCAGTTGTTGCAGGTCCGGCCCGCGGCGGTGCCGTCGGGGTTCGAGCCGGTGAGGATGTCGTGCATGTTGGGCGAATCCCCGCGCGCGTTCACCATCGCGCCCTTCTCGGTGAGCCCGGTCGCCTTGTCGATCTTGTTCGCATCGCCGTGCAGCTCGGCCACATTGGCGGCGATCTGCACGCCCTTGGCGTTGTGCCAAGGGCCCTGCCCGATGCGGTCCTTCGCGTGCACCGCCGGCTTGCCGTCGGCATTGGCGGCGCTCAGATAGGCGCGCCACGTGCGGTTACCCGCGCCGACGGCCTGGGCGAGCGCCTGGCAATGCCGATCCGCCCCCTCGATCCCGCCGAGATCGGCGCCCTTGCCCGAGCCGACGCTCGAGACGAAGAAAGTCATGTTCGGCGCGGTTTGCGCGTAGGCGCCCGCGGCGCCCGCCATGCCGATGACCAGGGCCGCGACTGCGGCCGAAAGCGTGTTCATTGTTTCCTCCCGTGACCACGCGCCGAATGGCGCGCGGCAAGGTTCACGGGGTAGCGGCCCAGGCGCAAGAAATGGAACGGTGACGCGCCGTCACTTTCCTGCGAGCAAATCGTGATGCTCGGGATGACGCC
Source organism: Alphaproteobacteria bacterium (assembly GCA_036396315.1). Taxonomy (GTDB): domain Bacteria; phylum Pseudomonadota; class Alphaproteobacteria; order MPNO01; family DASWLB01; genus DASWLB01. Next base: position 5,450 of record DASWLB010000316.1, on the reverse strand, counting down.
GCATCCAGGCGGCGGCGTAGGAGCAGAGCGGACGGATCGTCCACCCTTCGGCGCGGGCGATGGCGACGACGCCCTCCATGAGCTTCCCGGCGACGCCCTTGCCGCGCAGCGCGACCGGCGCCTCGACGTAGGGGATGACGAGCGTCGTGCCTTCGCGCCGGTAGTTGGCGAAGGCCGTGCCGCCCTCGACGGCGAGCTCGTAGCGGCTCATCGCGGCGTTGTCGGTGACGGTGTCGGGCATGTCGGGCCAGCTCCTGCGAACTGGTTTACCGCCCCCGCCCCTTAACCACCAACCGAAACCTTAACGCCCCGGCGAAGGCCCGGGCCGCCTGATCCAACCCCTTGAATTTTAGGCGAATGCCGCCGTTGGCACGGTTCTTGCATCGCTCCGTTCCGTTGGCGCGGGCGCGCGCGGCGGCAGACTTAACGACCCCCCGGCGCCTGCTTCGGTCAAAGGGGTTGGACGATGGCTTCGATGCGTGCCCGCCTGCGCCGGGCGGTTAACGGCGCCGTTCCCGCGATCCTCGCGACTCTCATCCTGGGCGCGCCCGCGCCCGCCGCCGCCGGCGAGCGGGTCAGCGAGGTGATGTGCCTCGCCCAGACGATCTATTTCGAATCGCGCGGCGAGCCCCAGCTCGGCCAGGTCGCGGTCGCCCACGTGGTGTTGAACCGCGTCGGCGACGGGCGCTTCCCGGGCTCGATCTGCCGGGTGGTGCGCCAGGGCGGCGATGCGCGCCGCTACCGCTGCCAGTTCACCTGGTGGTGCGACGGGCTGAGCGACCGGCCGCGCTCGGTGGCCGACTGGCACAGCGTGCTGGTCCTCGCGCTCGACGTCTATCTCGGCCGCTCCGAGGACCCGACCGCGGGCGCGCTGTGGTACCACGCGGACTACGTGTCGCCGCACTGGCGCAGCGCGTTCGCGCGCGGCCCCAAGATCGGCAAGCACATCTTCTACCGCGAGTTCCAGCAGACCGCGCAGGCGGACTGATCCTACTGCCAGCAGCCGACCTGGACGACGATGGCGCGCGCGCGGTCGAGGAGATCGGCGTCGCCGAGCGCCGGTCCCGCGCGCGCGGCGAGCGCGGGCGCGACGCCGTTGGCGGCAAGGAAGCGGCGCGCGGCCGGGATGCCGATGGCGAGCCCGAGATTGCCCACGTCCTCGCCCGTCTTCTGCAGGACGATCGCCGCGTTGGCGCGCGCGACGACGACGCCGGCGATGGCGCCGGCGCGATCGAACACCGGTCCGCCCGAATTGCCCTTGTGGACGTCGATGACGATGGCGAAGCGATCCCCCTTCGGCGCGCCGCGCCCGTCATACAGCCGCCCGGCGACGAGGATCGGGCGGATCGCGACGCGCCCGAGCGAGGGATAGCCGACGACGGCAAGCTCGGCCGAGCGCGGCAGCGGCGCGGCGCGGAACGCGGCGACGCTTGTCACGGGCAGCGCCGCCTTGAGCAGGGCGAGGTCGGACGCCGGGTCGGACGCGAGGCGTTCGGCTTCGCGGCCCGGCCGGTCGGGCGGGGTGACGGAGACCGCGCCGCAATGGCCGACCACGTGGTGGTTGGTGAGCACGTGACCCGCGGCGGAGACGGCGAAGCCCGTGCCCGACCCGATCTGGCGCCGGCCGGCGATCAACGCCGGCGGCGGCTTCAGCGCGCGCTGGATGCGCTCGATGCGCTGCTGGCGCTCATCGGTCTCCTGCGCGAATGCGCCGTTCACCGCGACCGCGAGGCACCCCACGGTGAGGGTGATCAGCGCCAATCGGTGAATCGGGGTGGCCGAACGGCCCTCATCCTTCGAGACGGCCGCCTTCGGCGGCCTCCTCAGGATGAGGAGATAAGAGGAAATCCTCATGGTGAGGAGCGGTGCGCAGCACCGCGTCTCGAACCATGAGGCAAATGCGTGGCGATGTCTGGGGAGTTCGTCAATTCCGCGTCCGGTCGACGAGGCGGCGCTCCTTGATCCACGGCATCATCTCGCGCAGCTTCTCGCCCACCTTCTCGATGTCGTGCTCGGCCGCGCGCGCGCGCATCGCCTTGAACGAGACCTGGCCGGCCGTGTTCTCGAGCACCCATTCCTTGGCGAAGCGGCCCGACTGGATTTCGGCCAGCACCTCCTTCATACGCTTGCGCACGCCCTCGTCGATCAGCCGCGGGCCGCGCGTGTAGTCGCCGTACTCGGCGGTGTTGGAGATCGAGTAGCGCATGTTGGCGATGCCGCCCTCGTAGATCAGATCGACGATCAGCTTCACCTCGTGCACGCACTCGAAATACGCCATCTCGGGCGCGTAGCCCGCGTCCACCAAGGTCTCGTAGCCCGCCATGATCAGCGAGGTGAGCCCGCCGCACAGCACCGACTGCTCGCCGAACAGATCGGTCTCGCATTCCTCGCGGAAGGTGGTCTCGATGATGCCCGCGCGCGCGCCGCCGATCGCCGCGCCGTAGGACACGGCGATCTCCTTGGCGTTGCCGGAGGCGTCCTGCTGCACGGCAAGAAGGCACGGCACGCCCGCGCCGCGCTGATACTCGGCGCGCACCGTATGGCCCGGCCCCTTGGGCGCGATCATGAACACATCGAGCGTGGGCGCGGGCTCGATCAGCCGGAAATGGATGTTGAAGCCGTGCGCGAAGGCAACGGCCGCGCCCGGCTTCAGGTTGGGCGCGATGTGGTCGCGCCAGAGCGCCGCCTGCAGCTCGTCGGGCGTGACGATCATCACGACGTCGGCCCAAATCGCCGCATCCGCCGCATCCATCACCTTGAAGTTCTGGGCTTCGGCCTTGGGCACGCTGCCCGATCCCTTGCGCAAGCCCACGACCACGTCCTTGACGCCGGAATCGCGCAAATTGAGCGCGTGCGCGTGGCCCTGGCTGCCGAAGCCGACGATCGCCACCTTCTTCGACTTGATGAGGTTCACGTCGGCGTCACGGTCGTAATAGACACGCATGGCGGTCTCCCGCCTCATCCTTCGAGACGCGGTGCTGCGCACCGCTCCTCTGGATGAGGATGTTAAATGTTATTCCTCCTCATCCTGAGGAGGCCGCGAAGCGGCCGTCTCGAAGGATGAGGCGTGGTTGCATCCTACAACCCGCCCTTGCCGCGCGCGATGGCGACGGCGCCGGTGCGCGAGACGTCGACGAGGCCCAAGGGCCGCATGATCTCGATGAAGGCGTCGATCTTCTCGGTCGAGCCCGAGATTTCGAACACGAAGGATTCGTGCGTCGAGTCGATGGCGCGCGCGCGGTAGATGTCGGCGATGCGCAAGGATTCCACGCGCCGGTCGCCCTTGCCCTTGACCTTGATCAGCGCCAGCTCGCGCTCGACATGGGGGCCCTCGTCGGTAAGATCGCTCACCTTATGCACCGGTACGAGTCGGCCGAGCTGCGCCTTGATCTGCTCGATGATCATGCGCGTGCCCGAGGTGACGACCGTGATGCGCGACACCTTGTTCGCCCTGTCCACCTCGGCCACGGTGAGCGAATCGATGTTGTAGCCGCGCCCGGAGAACAGCCCGATGACGCGCGCGAGCACGCCCGACTCGTTGTCCACCAGGACCGCGATGGTGTGCCGCTCGATGTCGTTCCGGTCCGCCATTCAGCACGCCCTCACACCAGCACCATGCCTTCCTCGGACACGGGCTTTTTCGCCCGGTCGGCGGGCCCGAGGATCATTTCGTTGTGCGCCGCGCCCGAGGGGATCATGGGAAAGCAGTTCTCGGTCTGGTCGACGCGGATGTCGGCGATCACCGCCTTGTCGGACGCGAGCATCTTGGCGATCACGCCGTCGAGCTGGTCCGGCCGCTCGGCGCGCAAGCCGACGGCGCCGAAGGATTCGGCGAGCTTCACGAAGTCGGGCAGCGCATCCATGTAGCTTTCGGAGTAGCGCCCGCCGTGCAACAGCTCCTGCCACTGGCGCACCATCCCCATGTACTGGTTGTTGAGGATGAACACCTTGATCGGCAGCCGGTACTGCGCGGCGGTGGACATCTCCTGGATATTCATCATGAAGGACGCCTCGCCCGCGATGTCGATGACGAGCGACTTCGGGTGCGCGATCTGCACGCCGATCGCCGCGGGCATGCCGTAGCCCATCGTGCCGAGACCGCCCGAGGTCATCCAGTGGTTCGGCTTGTCGAACTTGAACAGCTGCGCCGCCCACATCTGGTGCTGACCGACCTCGGTCGTGATGTAGACGTCGCGCCCGCGCGTCGCCGCGTACAGCCTCTCGATCGCGAGCTGCGGCTTGATGATGCGGTCGGAGCCGTTATAGGCGAGGCAGTTCTTCGCCTGCCAGCGGGCGATCTCGCGCCACCAGGCGGCGAGCGCCTTCGCGTCGGGCGCGAGGTTGCGCCCCTTCCAGATCTTGATCATCTCGGCGAGCACGTGGGCGCAGTCGCCGACGATGGGCACGTCCACGGCGACGTTCTTGTTGATCGACGAGGCGTCGATGTCGACGTGGATCTTCTTCGATCCCGGCGAGAAGGCGGCGAGCTTGCCGGTCACCCGGTCGTCGAATCGCGCGCCGACGGCGATCATCACGTCGCAGTCGTGCATCGCGAGATTCGATTCGTAGGTGCCGTGCATGCCGACGAGGCCGAGGAACTGCTTGTCGGTGCCGGGATAGGCGCCGAGCCCCATCAAGGTGAGGGTGATGGGGTAGCCGGTCAGCCGCACGAACTCGGTGAGGAGCTTGGAGGCGCGCGGGCCGGAATTGATCACCCCGCCGCCGCAATAGAACAGCGGCCGCTTGGCGGCGGCGATCAGCTCCATCGCCTCCTCGATCTTCGCCCGGTCGCCCTTGAGGCGCGGCCGGTAGCGCTTGGGCTCGAACTCGTCGGGCCCGCGATAGGCGCCGTTGCCCTGAAGGATGTCCTTCGGCAGATCGACGACGACGGGACCGGGCCGGCCCGAGCGCGCGACGTGGAACGCCTCGTGCAGGGTGAGCGCGAGGTCGTCGATGTTCTTCACCAGGTAGTTGTGCTTGGTGCAGGAGCGGGTGATGCCGGTGGTGTCCGCCTCCTGGAACGCATCGTTGCCGATCAGATGGGTCGGCACCTGGCCGGTGAGGCAGACCATCGGCACCGAATCCATCAGCGCGTCGGTCAGGCCCGTCACCGTGTTGGTCGCGCCCGGACCCGAGGTGACGAGCACGACGCCCACCTTGCCGGTCGAGCGCGCGTAGCCTTCCGCCATGTGCGCGGCGCCGAGTTCCTGGCGCACCAGGATGTGGCGCACCGAGTTCTGCTTGAACAGGGCGTCGTAGAGCGGCAGGACGGCGCCGCCGGGATAGCCGAATATGGTGTCGACGCCCTGGTCCACGAGCGCCTTCACGACGATCTCCGATCCGTTCATCCGCCGCGCCGCCATGACACGCCCTTCGTCCTCATCAAAAAAACGGGCGACCGCACAGGGACGCCCGCGCCTCTTCCCGCCCGGGGCCGCGCAAGGCTTGGA
>DASWLB010000315.1:0-5628 GCA_036396315.1 Alphaproteobacteria bacterium | reverse complement strand
GTCCGACACGACCGTGAAGATCTGCACGAGGGACACGCCCATCGTCTGGAGCGCGCCGATGCCGGCAACCGACACCAGCGCCGCGATCAACCCGTACTCGACCGCGGTCGCGCCGGCTTCATCGTTGGCGAAGTGCTGGATAACGGCAACCATGTTCGAAGCCCCGTATCGTCGCGATATTTATAATATTAAAGCACACAGCCTCCGGAATCAAGAAATGAATGCGCTGATCATCTCTAGTATTCGCCAATTCTAATTTAAATTCGTAACGAAATCGCCGCCGCGCCGCGGCGCACTTCCGCCCGGCCGGGATGTTTGGTATGCCCTCGCGCGAGGCTCCGCGCCGGATGGGTGGCCGAGCGGTTGAAGGCACCGGTCTTGAAAACCGGCAGGCCCGCAAGGGCCTCGTGGGTTCGAATCCCACCCCATCCGCCACTCTACGCTCTGACGCGCTCCCGCGGCCTGAGCGCCGCCCAGCTTTCGCGGAACGGCTCGAGGATGGCCTGGGTGAAGTTCGGGTGCGGCTGGGGCAGCGCCCGGCCGGTCGCGTCGGCGAGCCCGATGTCGAGCGTCTCGCGCCCCTTCGGCACGTAGAGCGATCCGAACATCCAGTCCCACAGCGCGAAGATCTCGCCGTAGTTCTTGTTGACGTGGGCGGGCGCTCGGCTGTGGTGGATCTGGTGCTGGGCGGGCGAGACGAACACCCGGTCGAGGACGGGCCCGAAATCGAGCCAGATGTGCGAATGGCGCAGGTTGCTGCCGAGCACGTTGAACAGCACATAGACGAAGTTCGCCCCGCCCAGGGTCACGTATTCGATCCTGCCGACGAGGAGGAACAGCACCAGCCCCTGCAGCGCGCCGATCGGCACGGCCTTGGCGACCGCCGAGACCACGTCATAGACCGGATGCTTGCGGTACGCCGTGATCGGCGTCAGCACCTCGGCGCTGTGGTGCACCTTGTGGAACGGCCACAGCGACGGCGTCTCGTGGTGCAGCCGGTGCACCCAGTAGGTGCAGAAATCGGCGACGATCGCGGCGATCACCGTGATGCACAGGAACTCGAGCCACGTTCCCTCCCCGGACGGCGAACCGCCTCCCGTCGCGCGCGCCATCAGGGTCATCGCGGCCGCCGCCGAGAGGGCCGCGAGCGCGGAGAAGTTGAACGCGCCGAACACGGTCAGGACGCGCCCGGCGGCGAACAGCTTGAGGTCGGTCAGGTGCGAGGGGTGGAGATAGATGCGCCGCGGCAGCAGGAACGCGAGGAACCCTTCGCCGCGTCGTCCGCCCGCGCGGAAGACGACGTACCCCATCGCGACCGCGGACAACAGATAGACCGTCGCCAGGCGCGAGTTGGCGCCGAACGACGCCTGGAGCAGCGCGATCCACCATTCCGGGGCGAGCACGTCGCGCAACGAGGGATTCTCCCCAGCCCGCGTCGCGCGGGCCATGCCCCGTCATAGCCGATCGTGGTGCAGGAAAGGTGAATCGCGTCCGCGCGCCGCCTGCGCGACGGCGCCCCGCCTCCGCGCATTCGCCGCAAACTTGCGACGAATCCCCCGTTCCTGCGGACGGCGCCTTACGGGTCGTAGGACGCGGGGATGGCCTCGAGCTCGACGCCACGGTGGCCGACGCGTTCCTGCCGGTCGGGCATGAGCACGATCTTGAGCCCGAGCGCGCGGGCGTACGCCTCGGCGAAATGCAGCGAAGCGTTCACATGACCCCGCTCCGTCTGGCTTACCTTGGCGACCGACACGCCGAGCCGGTCGGCGACATCGCCTTGCGTGAGCTTCACATAGCGGCGCTGCGCCGCCAGCTCCTCCACGATGGGGTGAACGGTGGACATCGCATGCAGCTCCCTCTCCAACCAGGTGACCCGAGGGGCGGACCGCGACGCGGCGGATGCGCCCGTCGGCGCCGGCCGAACTGGTCCCCCGTCGTCAGCGCTGCGTGCGATGCGCCGGTTCGGCCTGGCGCGACTCGACTAAGTTCGAATTGCGGCTTTTTTTGGCTTGGTTGAAAAATTCGCGGCGAAATTAACCAATCCGTGCGCGGAAACGTCGATTGTCACAGAAAAGCCACCGGCGGCCGCGCGGCCGCCGGTCCGCATCCGGAAGTGCCGGACCCTTACGGCCGCAGCTGCTTGATCTTGTTTGTCACCTCGAGTCGCTCGGCGACATGCCGCTCGTTCTGCAGCTCGTTGTATTTCTTGCCCGGGATCGCCGCGATCCACTCGTTGGTGAAGACCGGCAGATCCACCCGGCGCGAATTGTGCCGCAGCTGCGGCAACAGTTCGGACTGCACCTCCTTGGTCAGGAACCAGTTGATGAACACTTTCGCCGCGTTCGGGTGCGGCGCCTTGTTCATGATGCCGATCGAGGTGCCGCCGTAGGCGAGGTGCGCAGCCTGCGGCGTGCGGCCGAGCGGCTCGATATTGAGCTTGAGTCCGGCGTCGCGGAACTGCTGCAGGCGGTTGTCCAGATTCGCGCCGATCGAAAAGACGGCCTTGCCGCGCACGATCGCCTCGGTCGCCGCCTGCGCGTCGTTGAAGAACTGCGATTCCTGATCGACGACGATCTTCTTCAGCGTGTCCCACCCTTCGACGCGATAGATCAGATGGGCGTAGGTCGTGCCCGCCCCTTGGCCCGTCCGCGGGTCCCACCACGCGATCTTGCCCTTGTATTCCGGTTTAAGAAGGATTTTGAAGGCAAGCCTGTCGGCTTCCGCCTTCGGTACGATGTCGGCGTTGTACCAGATCGTTCCGGTGAAGTTCGCGAAGGCGAGAAGCCGGCTGTCGGTCCGATCGGCGAAGGCCGCTTCCCAACCTCCCCAGGTCTTCGGATCCTTTACGTCGGGCAGGATCAGCGCCGGAACGAGGGGGTCGATCACCTCCTGGGCGACGGCATAAGCGTACGGCGCCGCACCCGCGAGGTACACGTCCCAGAGGAACTTGCCGATCGCGCGCTCCTCCTTCACCCGTCGGCCCCAGGCGCCGCTGATGACGGTCGGCTTCAGCTTGATGTCGGGATAGGCCGCGGGCCAGAGCTTCTCGACCACGCGCCGAACGATCGGGTTCTGAGTCGCGGCGATCAGGACTTCGCCTTCCTGCTTGGCCGCGGCGACGGTCTTGTCCCATTCGGCCTTCCAGTCCGACTGCGCCGCGGCGGCGCTCGCACCCAGGACGAACGGCGCGGCGACCCCAGCGGCCAGGACGATCGATCGGATCCGGTCGGTTCGAATCATGGCGTTGTTCCTCCCTCGATGCCGGCCGTCGCGTGACCGGCGCACTGCGTTGAGCGCGTAGTTCAACCCAATCGCGGCGCGAACGCAACGTGCGCGTCGCGACCCCTCCGCGATTCCCTTTTCTTGCGCCGCAAGCGGACCTATCCTAACGGACACGATGCCGTCCCGGCCGGGCCGGCGTTCCCCTGTGGCGAGGAGAGGCGGCGATGGCGGGCGAAGCCTCGCGGGCGAGGAAGGACTGGACCGTCGTCGGTCTGGTCAGCTACCCGCACATGTTCAGCCATATCTTCTATCTGGTGCTGCCGCCGCTGTTCCCGCTGCTCAAGGCGGAGTTCGACGTGAGCTACGCGGCGCTCGGCCTCGTCATCACCTGCTTCGGCGTGGCGGCGGGGCTCGGCCAGACGCCGATCGGGTTCGTCGTCGACCGGTTCGGCGCGCGCCCCGTGCTGATCGCCGGCACGATTCTCGAGGCCGGCGCCGTCGGGGCGATCGGCTTCGCCACCGAATACTGGCACCTTCTCGTCCTCTACGCGCTCGCCGGCATCGGCCACACCGTCTATCACCCGGCCGACTACGCGATCATGGCGGCGCAGGTATCGAAGTCGCGCCTCGGGCGCGCCATCGGCATCCATTCGTTCTCGGGCAATGTCGGGTTCGCCATCGCCCCGATCTTCATGGTGGCGGTCGCCGAGCTTTACGACTGGCGCGCCGCGTTCATCGCGATCGGCCTGCTCGGTCTCGCCTTCGTGCCCGTGCTCGTGGCGCAGACCCAGCTCCTCAGCAACAACGCGCCGTCGCGGAAGCCCGAGCCCGCGAAGCCGGGCGCTGCGCGCGCGCCCGCGTCCGACACCTCGGCGCGCGCCGGCATCGCGCTTCTGCTGTCGGCGCCCATCCTGATGTGCTTCGCGTTCTACGTGCTGCAGGGGATGGGATTCGGCGCGCTCCGCACCTTCCTCGTCGCCGCGATGGACGCGCTCCACGGCACGCCGCTCGCCGTGTCCAACACCGCGCTCTCGGGGCTCCTCGCCGGCGCGGCCGCGGGCATCCTCGTCGGCGGCTGGCTCGCCGACCGCATCGGGGTGCGCGCCTCGGTCGCGGTGGTGACGCTCAGCTTCGCCGGCGCCGTCGTCGCGCTCGTCGGCGCAGTCGCGATGCCGGCGCTCGCGTTCATCGTGCTCCTGACCTTGGCCGGCTTCACCCAGGGCGTGTTCAACCCGTTCCGCGACCTGATGGTGCGCCAGGCGACGCCCGACGGGGCGATGGGCAAGGTCATGGGATTCGTCTCGAGCGGCATGAACCTCGCGGGCGGGCTCACCCCGCTTCTCTTCGGCTGGCTGATGGACATCGGCGAGCCGCGGCTCGTGTTCTATCTCGCCGCGGTGTTCGTCGCGATCGCGCTCGTCACCTTCATCGGCGTGCGCGCCCGCGTCGCCCCCGCCGCCGCACCCGTCTCCGCGTCGGCCTAACGGGCGCATGGCCGCCATCCTCGCCGGCGCCAAGAACTACCGGGTCGTCGGGCTGATCGGCTCGGCGCACGGGCTGTCGCACGTCTATTACCTGTCGCTGCCGCCGCTCTTCCCGCTCCTCAAGGAGGAGTTCGGCGTCGGCTACGCCGCGCTCGGGCTCCTGATGACCACGTTCAGCCTGATCTCGGGCATCGGCCAGACGCCGGTCGGGTTCCTGGTGGACCGCATCGGCAGCCGCGGCGTGCTCACCTGCGGGCTCACCCTCCAGGCGGCGGCGATCGGCGCGATCGGGTTTGCGCCATCCTACGAATGGGTGCTGGTGTGCGTCGCCTTCGCCGGGCTCGCCCACACGGTCTATCACCCGGCCGACTACGCCATCCTGTCGGCCGCCGTGCCGCGCGAGCGGCTCGGCCGCGCCTTCAGCCTGCACGCCTTCTCGGGCAATGTCGGCGCGGCCGTGACGCCCGCGGTGATGGTCGGGCTGACGGCCTTGTGGAGCTGGCACGCGGCCTTCGTCGCCATCGGCGCGCTCGGCCTTGCGGTCGCGGGCCTCCTGATCGTGCAGGGCGGCATCCTCACGAACGGGGCCGCCGAGGCCGACCGCAAACGCCGCGCGGCGAAGCCGGGCGGGTGGAAGGCGAGCCTCGCCCTCCTCGCCTCGCCGCCGATCCTGTTCGCCTTCCTGTTTTACGTGATCGTCGTCTCGGGCGTGAACGGGGTGCGGAGCTTCTCCGTCTCCGCCTTCGTCGACATGCAGGGCATGACCCTCGCGGCGGCGAACGCGGCGCTCACCGGCTTCATGCTGGGATCGGCCTGCGGCATCCTGATCGGGGGGTATCTCGCCGACCGGCTCGGGCCGCGGCTGATCACGGCCGTGGTCTCGCTCGTCTCGTGCGCGGCGCTGTTCGCGCTGCTCGGATCG
>DASWLB010000314.1:0-2332 GCA_036396315.1 Alphaproteobacteria bacterium | reverse complement strand
TCGTCGGCCGCGACGACGAGGTTGAGCCCGGCGAGGAAGGCCGGAAAAAACGGAAGGACGCGCATCGGCGCCGTCTCGTGGCGGCAATAGCCGAGCCCGTACAGGCTCGCCGCCGCGGCGCCGAGATTGACGACCGCGAGGAAGAACGCGGCGAGCGCATCGACGCGGAAATGCGCGCCGAGCCAGGGCAGGCCGAGCGGCAGCACCGCGCGCGACGGTTGCGCATCGAGCGCGAGATGGGCGAGGGCGGCGACGAAGGCCACGGTTGAGGCGGCGATGCAGACGCCGTAGATGGCGCGCGCTCCGGCCGCTCTCGGTCCGATCGCGACGGCAAGGACGGCGGTTGCAGCGAGTGCCGCGACGCACCAGAGGATGATCGAAACCGCCATCGCCGGCGGTCAGCCCTTCAGCCGCACGCCGCGGCCGCCGCCGCCGCTCGCGGCGCCCTCGCCGATCAGCTCGATGCCGGCCGTGTCGAGGGCGGCGACCAGCTTCATCAGCGAATCGACGTTGCCGCGCACGACGCCGCCGCTCGCCTCCATGCGCTGGATGGTGGGCACGGACAGGCGCGAAAGCTCCGCCAGCCGGCGCTGGTCGATCCCGAGGAGCGCGCGGGCGGCCCGCATCTGGCCGGAGGTGATCATCGACGAAACAGCAAGACTCGGCGTTCAGACGGCAGAAATGCCGTTTAGCACCGGCTTAATAGGGGGTCAAGCCTGAAAATTGATATGTATGATATCGATTTGGATGGTTTGAAATCAGGACGCGCGCCACAGCGTCTCCGGCCCGCCCGCGCCGATCCGCAAAAGGGCCGACACGATCGCATGCCCGTCGCGCGCATCGCCGACCCCGGCGCGCACCGAGCAGACGATGCCTTCGGCGAGCTTCGCGGCCCCGTTCGGCGCGAGGGCGGGCGGTTCCTCGGCGGTGAGGCCGATGCCGTAGCCCACGCTCGTCCGGCACATCGGGTGCAGCGCCGACGGCCCGATCTCCTCGGCGACGGCGCGGAACACGGACGCCGCGTCGGCGCCCGGGCGCATCGCGGCGATGCCGCGGTCGAGCGCGCGCCGCGCGCGGTCGATGGCGGCGCTGCGCGCCGATGCGAAGGTCGCGAACCCATCCGTCCAGTAGCCGCGATACTGCAGCGCGAGGTAGGCGACGAGCGGGTCGGAGCGCGAGTCCGATTGCTCCTCGTAGGGCACGAGGGTGCGACCGCCGTCGAAGCTGAAAAGGGTGCGCACGTCCTGGGCATCGCCCGCACGCGCCGCCCGCTCGCCGGCGAGTACCGCTTCGACCACGGCGGCGCCGGATTTGGCGCGCGCGCCGATCTCCTTGATCGCCGCGTCGAGGATCGCAGCCGAGCGCTCGATGAGCGCAACCTCGCGCGGGCGCTTCACCGCGCGGAGCGCATAGAGTGCGGGATCGGCATCGACCGGCGCGCCGCGCGCGCCGAGCGCCTCGCTCAGCGCTCGGAACATCGGCGACGGCAGCTTGGCGAAGCCGGCGACCGCCACCGGGCCCGTAACCTTGTCCTCGTCGAGCCATTTCGGCAGCGTGGCGGCGAGGTCGCGCCCGGGTTGCGGCTCCGCGACCCAGGTGAGCGCCTTCGCCGCCGGCAACATGCGCGAATCCACCCCGGCAAGCAGCCGCACCGGACCGTTGCGCGCGACGAAGCCGTAGGCGCGCCCGACCTTGGGCGCGAAGTTGGTGAGGTAGCCGAGCGCGCCGAAATCGTCGCCGGAAGCGGAGGCGAGCAAGGCGCCCCAGCCCTGCCGGTCCATCAGCCGGCGAACCTCCGCGACGCGCTCCTCGAACTCGGCGGCGGGCAGCGCGTCGGCGTCCCAGTCGTAGGCGCCGGTCAGCAAGATGGGGTGCATCGTTCTCATCGGCTGAGGCTTTCAGCACGCGCGAGATGGGATGTAGGGGCGGGTCTGAGACCCGCCCCTACGATGGGGTTTCGAAAAATCATACCGGGATCGTTTCGAGCGTCGCGACACGCTTGGTGAGATGCTCGCCGCCCTTCGCGGTGACCAGCGTCGGCTCGCCGCACAGCAGGTAGCCGGTCTCCGGCAAATACTGGTTCGGGTGGATGACGAAGAACATGTCCTCTTCGAGCATGACCTCGTTCGAGGTGGCGACGTTGCCGGGCGCGACAGTGGTGATGCCGAGTCCGTGGCCGCGGCGGCGCATATAGGGCGGGCGGCAATAATCGCCGTAGCCTTCGGCCGTCAGGAACGCGTCGATCGCCTTGCACACGTCGGCGACGCGGTTGCCGGGTTTGGCTTGCGCGATGCCGGCGAGCATCGCCTCGCGCACGAGGCCGTAGCCCTTC
>DASWLB010000313.1:0-4725 GCA_036396315.1 Alphaproteobacteria bacterium | reverse complement strand
CCGCGCCTCGAGTTCGGCAAGGCCGAGCGCATCGCCGAGCGCGTGATCGCGATGTTCGCGGCGGGCGAGTTCGACGTGGCGACCGTGATCTACAACCGCTTCCGCTCCGCGATCTCGCAGATCGTGACGCGCCAGCAGCTCGTGCCGTTCGCCCCGCCGCCGGCGGCGGGCGGCGAGGCGGCCGATCCCGCGCGCCGCGCCGTCTACGAATACGAGCCCGACGAGGCCGACATCCTGGCCGAGCTGCTGCCGCGCAACCTCGCGGTGCAGGTCTATCGCGCGCTTCTCGAAAGCTACGCCTCGGAACAGGGCGCGCGCATGACCGCGATGGACAACGCGACCCGCAACGCGGGCGAGATGATCGACGATCTCACGCTCACCTACAACCGCACGCGCCAGGCGTTCATCACCAAGGAGCTGATCGAGATCATCTCCGGCGCCGAGGCGGTGTGATTGAGTTGGTGAAGAACGCCCCCTCCTCCCCATCGGGGAGGAGAGGTGAACGAAAGAAACGAGGGCGACCATGGCTGAAGCGAGCAACATCGTCGGCAAGATCACCCAGGTGATGGGCGCGGTCGTCGACGTTCATTTCGAGGGCGAGCTGCCGGCGATCCTGAACGCGCTGCACATCGAGCGCGAGGGCGGACGTCTCGTGCTCGAGGTGGCGCAGCATCTGGGCGAATCGACGGTGCGCACCATTGCGATGGACACGACCGACGGGCTGGTGCGCGGCCAGGAGGCGAAGGACACCGGCGGTCCGATCCGCATGCCGGTCGGGCCCGAGACGCTCGGGCGCATCCTGAACGTCGTCGGCGACCCGGTGGACGAGCTCGGGCCGGTCAGGACGACCAAGACCATGCCGATCCATCGATCGGCCCCCGAGTTCGTCGACCAGTCCACCGAGACCGAGATCCTGGTGACCGGCATCAAGGTGGTGGATCTGCTCGCGCCCTACGCCAAGGGCGGCAAGATCGGGCTGTTCGGCGGCGCGGGCGTCGGCAAGACCGTCATCATCATGGAGCTCATCAACAACATCGCCAAGGCGCACGGCGGATATTCGGTGTTCGCGGGCGTCGGCGAGCGCACGCGCGAAGGCAACGACCTCTATCACGAGATGATGGAATCGGGCGTCATCAAGCCCAACGGCGAATCGAAGGCGGCGCTCGTCTATGGCCAGATGAACGAACCGCCGGGCGCGCGCGCCCGCGTCGGGCTGTCCGGCCTCACCGTCGCCGAATACTTCCGCGACGAGGAGGGCCAGGACGTGCTCCTCTTCATCGACAACATCTTCCGCTTCACCCAGGCGGGCTCCGAGGTCTCGGCGCTCCTGGGCCGCATCCCCTCGGCGGTCGGCTACCAGCCGACCTTGGCGACCGACATGGGCGCGCTGCAGGAGCGCATCACCACCACCAAGAAGGGCTCGATCACCTCGGTCCAGGCGATCTACGTGCCGGCCGACGATCTGACCGACCCCGCGCCCGCGACCTCGTTCTCGCACCTCGATGCGACCACCGTGCTCTCGCGCCGCATCGCCGAGCTCGGCATCTATCCCGCGGTCGATCCGCTCGATTCGACGTCCCGCATCCTCGATCCGCGCGTCGTCGGCGAGGAGCATTACCGTATCGCGCGCGAGGTCCAGCGCGTGCTGCAGACCTACAAGTCGCTGCAGGACATCATCGCCATCCTCGGCATGGACGAGCTGTCGGAGGACGACAAGCTCACGGTCGCGCGCGCCCGCAAGATCCAGCGCTTTCTGTCGCAGCCTTTCTTCGTCGCCGAGGTGTTCACCGGAACGCCCGGCGTGTTCGTCAACCTCGCCGACACGATCAAGGGGTTCAAGGATTTGGTGAGCGGCGCCTACGACGACCTGCCGGAGGCCGCGTTCTACATGGTCGGCACCATGGAGGAGGCGGTCGAGAAGGCGAAGAAGATGGCCGCCGAGGCGGCGTAAGGAAATCGCCATGGCCGACACGGTCGAATTCGAACTGGTCTCGCCGGAGCGGCTCCTCGTCTCCGAGCCGGTCGAGATGGTCGTCGTGCCGGGCGGCGACGGCGATTTCGGCGTGCTGCCGGGCCACGCGCCGCTGATCTCGACCGTGCGGCCGGGCGTGATCGCGATCTACGAGGCGGGCAAGGTGCGCCAATCCATCTTCGTCACGGGCGGCTTCGCCGAGGTGACGCCGGAGCGCTGCACCGTGCTCGCCGAAGAGGCGGTATCGCTCGCCGACGCCGACCGGGCCGAAATCGAGGCTCGTGTCGGCGCGGCGCGCGAGCGGCACGACACCGCCGACGACGCCGACAAGCCCGCCGCCGCCCGCCGGCTCGCCGCCGCCGAGGCGCTGCTCGCCGCGCTCGACCGCGTCCGGGCGAATTGACCGACAGCAAGAACCAGACCCGCCCCTACGTTGCCGTGTCAGTCCTCCTCCCCGCCGCCCTTGCGGAACGGCGAGCGCTCGTCCTCGAGGCGGGCCATGTCGCGCGCGATCGAACGGCGCTCGCGGACGACGAAGTTCTCGACCGCCTCGCGGAACCCCGCGTCGCGGATCCAGTGCGCGCTGAATGTGCGGTTGGGGAGATAGCCCCGGCTCACCTTGTGCGGTCCCTGCGCGCCGGCCTCGACGCGCGCGAGCCCGTGCGCGATCGCGTAGTCGATGGCGCGGTAGAAGCAGGCCTCGAAGTACAGCATGCGGAAGCGCTCGGCGCAGCCCCAGTTGCGGCCGTAGAGCGTGTCGGTGCCGCGCAAATTGAGCGCGCCCGCGACGTAGGCGCCGTCGTGCGCGGCCAGGACCAGCACGATGCGGTCGGCCAGCACCTCGCGCAAGCGGCGGAAGAATTCCTGGTTGAGGTAGTCGTGCGCCCATTTGCGGTCCACCGTGTTCACGTAGAACCGGTAGAACGCATCCATGTGGTGCGGCTTCAGATCGGCGCCCGAAAGGGTCTCGATCGTCACCTCGGCGTTCGCCTCGCGCCGCTCCTTGCGGATCGATTTGCGCTTACGCGAGGACAGCGCGCCCAAGAAATCCTCGAAGCTCCCGTAACCCTGGTTCTCCCAGTGGAACTGCTGGCCGATGCGCTGGAGGAGCCCGGCCTCGCCGAGCGCCGCCCATTCCGGCTCGGTCGGAAACGTGACGTGGAGCGAGGACACCTTGAGACGCTTCGCGACCTCGACCAGCGCGGCGATCAGCGCCCCGCGGCGCTCTCGCGCGTCCTCGCCCGGGCGCACCAGGAGGCGCGGCCCGGTCACCGGCGTGAACGGCACCGCAACCTGGAGCTTCGGGTAGTAGCGCCCGCCCGCGCGCTCGAACGCCTCGGCCCAGCCCCAGTCGAACACGTACTCGCCGTAGGAATGGCTCTTCACGTAGGCGGGTGCCGCGCCCACCACCTTGCCCTTGGCGTCCTCCATCACGAGGTGGTGCGGCAGCCAGCCGGTGTCGGCGCAGACGGCCTTCGAGTCCTCGAGCGCGGCGAGGAACGCGTGGCTCACGAACGGGTTGTCGGGCCCGGCGCAGGCGTCCCAGTCGGACGGCTTCACCGCCGCGATCCGATCGACCACTTTCACCGTGACGCTGTCGCCGCCGTCGGGCATGGGATCATCCGCAGACGCGGGGCGCCTCAGCCGATCTCGGCCACCGCGTCGATCTCGACCGCGGCGTTGGCGGGGAGCGAGGCGACCGCGACGGCGAAGCGCGCGTGGCGGCCGGCGTCGCCGAAGATCTCGACTAGCAGGTCGGACGCGCCGTTGATCACGAGCGGCGAATTGGGGAAGTCCGACACCGCGTTGACGAATCCGCCGAGCTTGACGAAGCGCTTCACCCGGTCGAGGTCGCCGCCGCACGCCGTCTTCAAGTGGGCGAGGATGCCGAGCGCGCACCAGCGCGCGCCCTTCTGCGCCGTGGCGAGGTTGACGCTGCCGCCGACCTTGCCGGCGATCGTCTCGTTGCCGAGCCGCGATATCTGGCCGGCGATGAACGCGAGGTTCCCCGTGACGACGAACGGCACGTAGTTCGCTTGCGGCGGCGCCGCGGCGGGAAGCGTGATCCCCAACTCCCTCAGCCGCGCATCGATCCGTCCCGCCATGACCGTACCTCCTGCCGCGATGGTGCGCAGATTACCGGCGGGCGAACGCGAGGGAAAGAAAAAGGGGGTGCGCGCGAGGCGCACCCCCGAGGTTCAGGGAGACGCAACGTCAGACTTGCCGTTGCTCAGACACGACATCCGCGCACGGCGCCGCAGATGCCGCACTTCACGCCGGCTTCGGTGCGAAGCAGCGCGAAGTTTCCGCAGGACGGGCAGCTTGCCGTCGGTTCCGTCCTGCACGTCTCGGGATGGTGTTCCGCCTCGACCGCGAGCGCGCCCTGGGCGAGCGTCCGCGCGGTCATCGCGATGGCGATCGCCTGGGGCGGCTGCGAGGGCACGAGCGCGAGCGCCGAGGCGCTCGCGCTCGCCGTCGGCTGCGGCGCCTGAACGGGCGCCTGCGCCGGGCGCTCGCCGCCGTCGATCACGAGGAACCGGTCGCGGCCGGAATTCTGGCCGGCGCGCTCCGCGGCGTGCCCGATGCGCGGCGAATCCGCGGCGCGGCGGCCGTCGGCGTCGGATGCGGCGATCGGGATCGGCACGCTCTCGCGCTCGAGCGCGATGCCCTTGAGGCCGAGCCGGAACGCCTCGGCGAAGGTCTCCGCGCAATCGGCGACGGACGCCTCGGCGGGAAGCGCGATGCGCTTGCCG
>DASWLB010000312.1:0-3229 GCA_036396315.1 Alphaproteobacteria bacterium | reverse complement strand
TAAGTTCCTCGAGCAGGCTCTGTTCGCCGAACTGGCGCGTCGCCACCCCTTCGGTCGGCCCCGATTCGTCCACGTGAGATTCCGCGAAACGCCGCGTAACAGACCTGCGGCCGCAGTTCTCGAGGCGCTCAGATTCGCTCGCCACCCGGCCGGCGACGGCGTGATCCTCGACCTAGAAGCGAACGACCTCACCTGCAACTTCATACGGGTCGTGGTGCCAAGCTACGCCTCGTAGCGCCTGATCGCCCGCCCCGCGCTCAGCGCGGCGCGGCCAGCACCAGCACCCAGTAGTGGCGAAAACCGGCCGAGCCGCGCTCGCGCGGCCGGAAGGCGTAGCCCGTGCCCGCCGCGACCGCGTCGGCTTGGAGCAGGTTGCGGCGGTGCCCGTCGCTGTTCATCCAGCCTTGGACGACCGAGGCGGGCGCGGCGTGGCCGGCCGCGATGTTCTCGGCGAGGAAGCGGTAGCGATAGCCGGCGGCGGCGGCGCGCTCGGCCGGCCCGGTCCCGTCCGGCGCGCGATGGTCGAGGAAAACGCCGTCGGCCATGGCGCGGGCGTGTCCGCTCGCGGCGGCGGCAAGACGCGTATCGCCGCCGAGCGCCTTGAGACCGTGCGCCGCACGCACCCGGTTGACCTCGGCGAGGAGCGCGGGCGCCGGATCGTCCGCCGCGCGACCGGGCGCGAGGAACAGGAGAACCAAGGTTAACGCGACGACGGCGCTCGCCGTCCATCGGCAACGCCCGTCTCCTGTGCTATCGTGGCGCATCAAGAAAGAAACCTAACAGGCACCGGTCAAAAGGAGTTGGACATGCGTTTCACGATCCTGGCGGGGCTGGCCATGCTGGTCCCGATCGCGGTTTCGCCCGGCGAGGCCATGGCCCAAGCGGCGGGCGTGACGGTGATGCACGGCGCCAAGTCGGAGAGCGTGTCGCTCGAGCGTCGCCAAGGCGCGGCGCCCGCCATCGTCCGCGGCGAAGGCCCCGCGGCGGCGAAGCAAGCGCGCGCCCACCGTCCGGCGGGACTTCGTATCGCCGCCGCCGGCGGCGACGTGCTGTGGGTGATCGACCGCGCGACCGGCGATGTCACCGCGTGCGCGCGCGTCGGCAACGGCATGGTCGGCGGCCGCGTGATCCGCTGCACCCCCGGCACGATCGGCTGGTAGCCCGCTACCCCCTCGCCGCGATCATCTCGACCTCGATCTTGAACTTCGGGTGGGCGAGTCCGGCGACGATCACGAGCGTCGAGGTCGGCTTGTGGTCGCCCATGTGGCGCTTGCGGATCGGGCCAAGCTCCGGCACGAAGTCGCGGCTGGTGAGGAACATGGTGGTCTTCACCGCGTCCGCGAACGACATGTCGTTCGCCTTGAGCACGGCGCCCAGGTTGGCGAACACGTTCTCGGCCTGGTCGGCGAAGGATTCGGCGATCTCGCCCTTTGCGTTCACCCCGACCTGACCCGCGATCACCAGGAGGCGGGCGCCCGCCGGCACCTCGATCGCGTGGGTGTAATCGGCTTGCGGCGGAAAGATGGTCGAGGGATTGCTGAACTTCAGCATGTCGCGTCTCCTTGTCGTCGGGCGCGGGTTGCGCCGCAGCGCACGTCAGAAGCGCGGGGTGCGCTCGCGCGCGCGCATGAATTCGTCGGGGGTGACCTGCCCGTCGCGGTTCGTGTCCGCCTCGCGGAAGCCCGAGCCCGCGCGCTGGGAATTGAGCCGGCGGGCGGCATCGATCGGACCGCCGGCGACGGGCCCGCGCAGGCGGCGCGACATATACTCGTCGCCGGTGATGACGCCGTCGCGGTTGCGGTCGAGCGTCCGGAATGCGGGATCGGACAGGGCCGGGTTGGTCGGCGCGCCGGTCGGCGAATAGCTCGACACCTCCGGCGGGGCGGCGACGCCGCCGGGCATGAGCGGGTTGCGCGGGCCCAACTCGCGCGGCGCGCTGGTCAGCGGGTTGAACGGAGAAAGTTCGCGCGGCGGGGCGGGCTGGAAGCGCCGCATCGGGTCCTGCTGCAGCCGGCGGATGGCCTCGTCGGCGGGCGACGGCTGGGGCGCGCGCTGCGCCGCCGCATCGAGCGGGGCGAGGACGACGACGCCAAGAACGGCCGCGATGGCGAGCGTGGCGATCCGGTGCCGCGACATGGCTCAAGCCTCCTTCGACCGGGATGCGGCGCCACTCTGGGCGCAGGGCGGCCGCCCGTCAATGGCGGCAGGCTCGCGTCCGGCCCTTCGACAGGCTCAAGGCGCAGGCTCAATACGCGTACTCGATGAACACGGAGTCGACCTCGCCGCCCCAGACGCCGTCGAACCGGGCGATCATGGCTTCGGCGAGGGTCTCGCGCCGCTCGGCGATGTCGGCCAGCACGTCGAGGAACCCCACCTCGTTGTTCGAGCCGCCGTCGGTGCGGTTGCGCGCCTTGAGGCCGGCGCGCGCGATCCGCACGACCTCGACCGCGACATCGCCCACCGTGGTCCCGCGGAACGGCGTGGCGAGCGCCCAACGCGGCACCTCGGAGCGCAGCATGCGGTGGTCCGCCATCGTCCAGCCCTTGCACAGATCCCACGCCGCATCGAGCGCAGCGCCGTCGTACAGGAGCCCGGCCCACAGCGCCGGCAGGGCGCACAGCCGGCTCCACGGTCCGCCGTCGGCGCCGCGCATCTCGAGGTAGCGCTTGAGGCGGACGTCCGGGAAGGCTGTCGTCAGGTGGTCTTCCCAGTCGTGCATGGTCGGCAGCTCGCCCGGCAGCGCCGGCAGCCTGCGGTCGAGGAAATCGCGAAAGCTCTGGCCGCTCGCATCGATGTATTCGCCGTTGCGATAGACGAAGTACATCGGCACGTCCAGCGCATGCTCGACATAGCGCTCGAAGCCCATGCCGTCCTCGAACACGAATGGCAGCATGCCGCAGCGATCGGGGTCGGTGTCGGTCCAGACGTGCGAGCGATAGCTGAGATAGCCGTTCGGCCGGCCCTCGGTGAACGGCGAGTTGGCGAAGATGGCGGTCGCGATCGGCTGCAACGCCAGACCGACGCGCAGCTTCTTGACCATATCCGTCTCCGAGGCGAAGTCGAGATTCACCTGCACCGTGCAGGTGCGGTACATCATGTCGAGGCCGTGGCCGCCGACCGTTGGCATGTAGCGGGCCATGATGGCGTAGCGCCCCTTGGGCATGTGCGGCGTCTCGGCAAGTGTCCATTTCGGCGAGAAGCCGAGGCCGAGGAAGCCGACGCCGAGGTC
>DASWLB010000311.1:0-2904 GCA_036396315.1 Alphaproteobacteria bacterium | reverse complement strand
ACGTTGTAGTGCCCTTCGAGCGACCGCATCACGTGGGTCATGGTGATGACGGGACCGAAATCCATCTCGAAGTGGCGCACCACGGGCAGCCGTCCGGCGTCGGCGTCCTTGCCGCGCCAGACGTTCTCTTGCACCGGTGCGGCGCGCGCGGGGACGACGACGGGCGCGAGCTGCTCCTTCGACTTCCGGGCGAAGGCGAGGCTCACCTCCCAGTTGGGCGTCGCCGGATCGACGCCGAGCATGACCGCGCAGCGCTCGCGCGTCGCGTACAGGTTGGTGAGCAGCGGGAACGGCGAGGCGTTGCCATGCATGTCGGTCGGGTGGCGGAACAGGACGGCCGGGTAGCGCCCTTTGTCTTCGAGCTGCTTCAGGAGCGCCGTCACCTCGAACTCGTGCGGACGGACCGGCCGGTCGATCTCGACGAGGTCGCCTGTTTCGGCGCGGACCCGGTCGAGGAAGCTGCGGAGATCGGCGGCCACGGCTTGGTTCCTTTCGCGAGGCGGGAGGCGCACCGAGGATAGTGTCCGCCCTTCCGGCCGGTCAATGCGGAGAGCGACGCTCCGCCGCGCTGGCGCGGGCGATGCGCGCGGCGCTAGAGTGCGGCCACGATCAAGGGAGGCCTGCATGTACCGGCGCATCGACCACGTCGCCTTGCACGTGAGCGACCTCGCGCGCTCCACCGCGTTCTACGAGCGCCATTTCGGGTTCGAGACCTACGCCCAACACCGCGTGACGGGCGGGATCGAGATCGCCTATCTCAGGCTCGGCGATACGGTGCTCGAGCTCACCGGCCGGGCCGACCCGGCGATGTCCGGATTCCATTTTTGCCTCGAGACCGACGATTTCGACGGCTCGGTTGCGACCCTCAAGTCCAACGGCGTCGAGGTCGCCCAGGCGCCGCACCCCACCCAGCCGCGCGCCCCGCGCGAAGCGACTTGGCGCCGCGTCGTGTTCTACGGCCCCGACCGCGAGCTGATCGAGCTGCGCGGCTAGGCGCCTCCGACCTTCCGGAAAACCAACAAAGGGGAATCATGATGATCCGGACCATTCTCGTCGCCGTCGACGGCTCCGACCACGCCAAGAAGGCGCTCGCCCTCGCGTCCGACCTGGCCGCCAAATACACGGCGAAGCTCGTGCTGGTCCATGCGCTGCTGCGCGATGCGGCGCCCGAAGTCATCCGCAAGCTCGCCGTGCGCAAGGAGCTGTCGAAATCCGAGCGCGACCTGCTCGATTCCTACGAGGTCGAGCCGCAGATGGCGATCGCCGCGGCGGGAGTCGGCGGCGCCTACGTGCCCGTGCCGCCGCCGCGCGAGCTGTTGGAGCCGATCGGGCGCCAGATCCTCGCCCGCGCCGAGGAAGCGGCGAAGAAGGCGGGCGTCAAGAAGGTCGAGCGCGTGCTGATGAGCGGCGATCCGGCGGACGCGATCCTCGCCGAGGCCAAGCGCGCCAAGCCCAACCTGATCGTGCTCGGCACGCGCGGCTTCGGCGATTTCAAGTCGCTCGTGCTCGGCAGCGTGTCGCACAAGGTGGCCTCGCAGGCGCCCTGTGCGGTGACGACGGTGAAGTAGCGCCCGGGCGACGGGCTTCCGCCGGGTTTCCCGTTGGGCTAACGTCGGGTATCGCACCCGACGGAGGCCGCCCGCCCATGCCCGACACGATCCCTTCGGTGAAGCTGAGCCACGACGGCGCGATGAAGCTCGTCGCCGCCGCGCGCGACAAGGCGCTCGCCATGGGCGTGCCGGAATGCATCGTGGTGGTGGACGGCGGCGGCAACCTGCTCGCCCTCCTGCGCATGGACGGCGCCAACGTGAACTCGATCGATTCGGCCTGGCGCAAGGCGGTGACCGCGGCGGGCAACGGCAAGCCCTCGGGCGGTATCGAGCCGGGCCTCGGCATCGCGCTCGGGCTCGCGAGCGACGGGTGGCGGGTCAACCTGCCCGGCGGATTTCCCGTCATCATCGGCGGACAGGTGGCGGGCGCGATCGGCATCGGCTCGGGCACCGGCGAGGAGGATGCGATCGTCGCCAAGGCGGCGCTCGAGGCCCTTCCCGGCGCCCAGCGGTTCTAGGAGGACATCATGGCATTGGCGACGTTCGGCGCGGGATGCTTCTGGGGCGTCGAGGAGGAATTCCGCAAGGTGAAGGGCGTCAAGTCCACCGCGGTCGGCTATGCCGGCGGCAAGACCGAGAGCCCGTCCTACGAGGATGTGTGCTCGCACACGACCGGCCACGCCGAGGTGGTGGAGGTCGAGTACGACCCCGCCGAGGTGAGCTACGAGAAGCTCCTGGAGGTGTTCTTCGCGGCGCACGACCCGACGCAGGTGAACCGCCAGGGGCCGGACGTGGGCGACCAGTACCGCACCGCGATCTTCTTCCACACGCCCGAGCAGGAGAAGGCCGCGCGCGCCGCCAAGGCGGCGCTCGAGAAATCGGGCAAGCACCGTCGGCCGATCGCGACCGAGATCACGCCGGCGCCCAAGTTCTGGCGCGCCGAAGAATATCACCAGCAGTACATCGAAAAGCGCGGCCGCGGCCACGGGCTGTTCGGCCTGTTCGGACGGTAGCGCGGCCGATGTTGCGCGGGAGCCTCATCCTTCGAGACGCCACGCCTTCGCGCTACGCGCTTCGGCGGGCTCCTCAGGATGAGGAAGAAAAAGGAATCCTCATCCTGAGGAGCGCCCCGCAGGGGCGCGTCTCGAAGGATGAGGCTGGTTCGCCATGACCGTCGCGAACGGCGGTCCCTACGTCATCGATGCGCCGGAGCGCCAGCTGTTCCGGCTGAACCGCGCCGTGCTCTACGATCCCGAGGTGGCGCGGATCGAGCGCGAGCGCGTGTTCGCGCGGTCGTGGATCTATGTCGGGCACGATTCGGAGGTCCCGAACCCGGGCGACTTCCGCACCCGCC
>DASWLB010000310.1:0-3373 GCA_036396315.1 Alphaproteobacteria bacterium | reverse complement strand
GGTCGGGTTCCGCATGCTGCGCGAAACCTTCTCTTCCGAGGTGACGCTCGAGCGGCCCGATCGCATCGACGTGCGCTACACGCGCGGCCCGCTCCGCTACCTCCACAACCAATGGCTGTTCTCGCCCGAGGGTGCGGGCTGTCGCATCGACTTCGACATCGACTTCGAGTTCCGCTCGCGGCTCCTGCGCAAGATGATGGAGCCCTTGTTCCACGAGGCGGTGCGCCGCATGGTGCAGGCCTTTTCGCAGCGCGCCGCGGCGCTGTACGACGAGCCGCGCGCGGCCAGGCCCCGCCCGAGTGCGGGATAACCGTCAAGAAACCCATCCTCATCCTTCGAGACGCGCGCTTTGCGCGCTCCTCAGGATGAGGAAGAAAGTAAAAACCGCCTCATCCTGAGGAGCGCCCCGCAGGGGCGCGTCTCGAAGGATGCGGTTGTCAACCGATCCGCTTTTTCTAGGGCTGCCTCGTCAAAAAAACACCCGTCCTTCGATCGCCTCGGCGCCTTCGGGCGACTCGACGAGGCGCGGATCGTAGAGCGCGCGGTGCGCGCCCACCGCGGCGATCAGCGCATCGAGCGCGTCGCCCTCGATGTGGTCGATCGCGGCCCGGGCGATTTCGGGCGCGGGCTCGGCGAGCGCGCCGCGCGCGACCAGCGCATCGAGGATGGCGCGCCGCGCGATGCGGTGCGACGACGTGCGGCCCTTGTAGGGCAGGTCGAGCCCTTCCGCCCACAGCATGGACGCGGGGCATATCTCGACCAGGAGCGGCACGCCGGCCGCGGGCGCCTGCATCGGTAGGACGCGGGCGCGCCCGCCGCGCAGCAAGGGCCGCAACAGCTCGGCGATGCCCGACCAGGTCTGGCGATAGACGCGCAGGTTGAGCGGGCTGAACGGGGTATGCGCCGCAGCGTCGGTTTGACGCTTGGGCTCGCTCCGACCGGGTTTCGTAACACCGAGCCGATACACCGCTTCGGGATCGGCGAAGCGGCGCGGGAAGCCGTCGACGAACCGCTCCCAGCTCGCGGTACGGACGAACGCGGCGGGCAGGCCGAACGGGAAATCGAGCCCGACGATCGCGTCGGTCTCCGCGGCAAGCCGCTCGACCAGCGCCGCGATCGCGCGCTCGCGCCCGACGCCGCCACCCGGCAGGGACGAAGCCGGCACGCAGGTCTCGATGCGCACCGTCTCGCCGTCGATCGCGCCCTTGGCGATCCAGATGCGCCGTCCCGCATCGGCCGCGCCGCTGAAATCGACCCCGATGGCGAAGCGCGGCGCGCGGCGGCCGGGCAGCGCCACCTTGCGCCGCCCGCGCATCGCCTGGCGCAGCACCATGTCGAACGCTGCGGCGACCGAGGCCTGGCGCACCGACGCGCGGTTGCCGCGGAACACGTGACGCTCGTGCAGCGTATCGCGGCGCTTACGCGCGCAGGCGATGTGGACCAGTCCGACCGGTTTCTCGGCGCTGCCGCCGCCCGGTCCGGCGATGCCGGTGACCGCGACCGCGAGGTCGGCGCGCGATCGCGCGATGGCGCCCTCGGCCATGGCGCGCGCGACCGGTTCGCTCACCGCGCCGTTCCCGGCGATGAGGTCGGCGGCGACGCCGAGCTGTTCGGTCTTCGCCTCGTTCGAGTAGGTGACGAAGCCGCGTTCGAGCACGTCGGAGGAGCCGGCGATCTCGGTGAGCGCGCCCGCGATCAGCCCGCCGGTGCAGGATTCGGCGGTCGCGAGCATGATGCCCTGCTCGCGGCACGTATCGAGCACGAGGCGCGCGCGGCGCGCGATGTCGCGCGGGGTCACGCCGTCACCCGATGATCTGCGCGGCGATGAGGAGCACCGCTCCCGCCCACAACGCGGCGAAGGCGTCATCGGCCATGATGCCGAGCCCGCCCGAGAGCGCGCGGTCGGCCCACGAGGCGGGCCACGGCTTGGCGATATCGGCGGCGCGGAACAGCACGAACCCGGCGGCGAACCACACCGGATCGAGCGGCGCGGCGGCGAGGACGAGCCACTGGCCGGCGACCTCGTCGACCACGATGCAGCTTGGGTCGCGCAGGCCGCTGCGGCGGACAAATTCGGCGCTCGCCCACCACCCGACGGCGAACAGCGCCGCGGAAGCGGCGGCGAGCACGAACGGCCCGCCCGCCGCGTGGATCGCCCAGGCGAAGGGCAGGGCGGCGAGCGAACCCCAGGTGCCCGGCGCGCGCGGCAGGCGCCCGACGCCGAACCACGTGGCGATCAGTGCGCACGCGTGCCAGGCGGGCAGGGGCTGCGGCAATGCGGCGGAGCTCTTCACGGCGAGGGCAGGCGCACGCTGGCGACGGCCTGCGCGGCGATGCCCTCGCGCCGACCGGTGAAGCCGAGCCCTTCCGTCGTCGTCGCCTTGACGCTGATGCGCCCCGGATCCACCCCGAGGATCGATGCGATGCGCGCCACCATGGCGGCGCGGTGCGCCCCGATGCGCGGCGCCTCGCAGACGAGCGTCACGTCGAGATTGACGATCTCCCCGCCGCGCGCGGCGACCAGCGATCCCGCGTGGCGCAGGAACGTGTCCGACGACGCGCCGCGCCATTGCGGATCGGACGGCGGGAAGTGCATGCCGATGTCGCCCACGCCGAGCGCGCCGATGATCGCGTCGGTCGCGGCATGCAGCCCCACGTCGGCGTCGGAGTGGCCGACGAGACCGCGCTCGTGGGCGATGCGCACGCCGCACAGCATGACGGACTCGCCCGGCCCGAACCCGTGCACGTCGAGCCCCTGGCCGATGCGCACCTCGCCGGCGGCGGCGAGCATCCGGCGGGCGCGCGCGAGGTCGTCGGCGGTCGTGATCTTGAAATTGTCCTCGCTGCCCGGGACGAGGCGCACGGCGAGCCCCGCTGCCTCGGCCACCGCCGCATCGTCGGTGAGGCTGCGACCCGCCGCCGCCCGGTGGGCGGCGAGGATGTCGCGGTAGCGGAAGGCTTGCGGCGTCTGCGCCCGCCACAACCCGGCACGGTCGACCGTGCCCGCAACCGCTTCGCCGTCGGAAGAGCGCTTCAGCGTGTCCCCGACCGGTAGGGCGGGAAGCGCTGCCGGCGCCTCGGCCAGCGCCGCGAGTGCGCGCGAAACCATCGGCCCGTCGACGAAGGGCCGCGCACCGTCGTGGATCAGCACGATTTCGGGAACGAGGTCGCTGAGGCTTTCGAGCCCGAGGCGCGCCGACTCCTGGCGGCTGGCGCCGCCCGCGACGGGATCGAGCAAGACAAGCCCGGCCGCGGCTAAGTCGTAGCGAACGCGGTCTTCCGGCCGGATCACCGCGCGGACCGCACTCACCCCGGCATGGCCGCACAAGGATGCGAGCGCACGTCGCAGCACGGGTTGGCCGGCAAGGTCCAG
>DASWLB010000309.1:0-1811 GCA_036396315.1 Alphaproteobacteria bacterium | reverse complement strand
CGTCGGGTTTCCCCTGGTCGATGCCGGGGCGACCTTCAAGTCGCCGCTGCCCTGGCTCACCGACATCGAGGTCGAGACCTTCGTCGAGGAATGGCGCAAAAGCAGCTTCGTCGTGAAGCACCTCGTGTGGAAGGGCGACGTCCTCGCGATCGACGGGCGCGAGGTCCGGGTCTGCGTCATGCGCAGCGCGGCGGCGGACGGCGGGCTCCGGTCGGCGGAGATTCCCGAAGCGATAAAGTCCCGACTTGCGGGAGAAGCCGCATGAGCGCCGGTCCACGCGGAGGCGCGGAGCCTGCGGCCACGCCCGACCGGTCGCTGCCCCGGGCGCAGCGCGCCGCCGCCAAGCGCACGGCACCCCGCCGTTTCCGCCGCCGGCCGTTCGAGGATGACGCCGCGATCTCGCTCGGCATCCTGTCCGACCTCTTGGGATTTCACCTGCGTTGTGCCCAGGTCGCCGTGTTCCAGGATTTCGCCGCCGCCTTCGGCGCGCACGAGATTTCCCCACCGCAGCTCGGCGCGCTGCTGCTGATCGAGGCCAATCCCGGGGTGAGCCAGAGCGCCATCGCCGAGGCGCTGCGCTTCGACCGGTCCACCCTGGTGCAGATCGTCGACCGGCTGGAGGAGCTCGGTCTTGTCGTGCGCGAGACCTCGGCGCTCGATCGGCGATCGCACGCTCTCCAGCTGACCGGCGCCGGCACGAAAGCGATGGAGCGGTTCCTCGAGCTGGTGCGGACCCATGAGGCGGCGGTCGCTTCCGACATCACGGCCGAGGAGCGCCGGACCTTGATCGCGCTGCTCGAGCGCATCTACCGCCGCCGGCCGGCGAAGTAGTCCGCGCGCCGTTCAGCGGGCCGTCGCGACATGGCCGAGACCGAAAGGGTGCTGATCGCCGGCGCGGGTCCCGCCGGGCTCGCCGCGGCCCTCGTCCTCGCCGAGGGCGGCGTGCCGGTCACGGTGTTCGAGGCGGGACCCGGTCTCGCCATCGACCTGCGCGCCGGGTCCTATCATCCGCCGACCCTCGAGATGCTCGCCCCGTTCGGCATCACCGAACGCATGCACGAGGAGGGCATCGTCGTGCCCTCGTGGCAGATCCGCGACCGCGAAGCGGGTCTTCTGGTCGAGTTCGATCTCGGCCTATTGCGGAACGATACGCCGTACCCGTACCGGCTGCATCTCGAGCAGCACAAGCTCACGCCGCTGATGCTGGAGCGGCTGCGCCAATATCCCCACTTCGCGATCGAGTTCGACGCGAAGCTGGTCGCCTGCTCCCAGGACGCGGACGGCGTTTGGGCCGAGATCGAGACCGCGGGCGAGCGGCGGCACGTGCGCGGCTCGTACCTCGTCGGCGCCGAAGGCATCCGGAGCGTCGTGCGCGAGGCGATGGCGACCGAGTTCGAGGGGTTCACCTGGCCGGAGGCGTTCCTGATCGTCTCCACCACCCACGACTACGCGCCGCACGGCTTCGCCAAGGCGACCTACATCGCCGATCCCGACGAATGGGTGATGCTGTTCAAGGTGCCGGGGCTGAACCCGCCGCCTTTGTGGCGCATCGCGCTGCCCGCCGATCCCGAGCGCCCGCGCGAGGAGACGCTCGATCCGGACCGCATCCAGGCGCGGTTGCAGGGGTTCCTGCCGAACGCGACGCCATACGACATCGTGCACCGCAACACCTACCGCGTGCACCAGCGCGTGGCCAAGACCTACAATTTCGGCCGCTTCGCGATTGCGGGCGATGCCGCGCACGTCAACAACCCGCTGGGCGCGATGGGGCTGAACGGCGCGGTGCACGATGCGATCAACCTCGGGGAGAA
>DASWLB010000308.1:0-1505 GCA_036396315.1 Alphaproteobacteria bacterium | reverse complement strand
CCCGAACCAGCCGGTCCGCGAGCTGATGACCAAGGAGAAGCTGGTCACCGTCCGCGAGGGCGTCGGCATGGAGGAGGCGAAGCGGCTTCTCCACCAGCACCGCATCGAGAAGCTCCTGGTCGTCGACGACGCCTTCCGCTGCATCGGGCTCATCACCGTCAAGGACATCGAAAAGGCGCGGCTGCACCCGCGCGCGAGCAAGGACGAGCAGGGCCGGCTCCGCGTCGCCGCGGCGGTGGGCATCGGGCCGGACGGCTTCAAGCGCGCCGAGGCGCTGCTCGAGGCCGACACCGACGTCATCGTGGTGGATACCGCGCACGGGCACACGACGCGCGTGCTCGACGCCGTGCGCAACGTGAAGAAGCTGTCCAACCGCATCGACGTCATCGGCGGCAACGTCGCGACCGCGGACGGGGCGAAGGCGCTGATCGACGCCGGCGCGGACGCGGTGAAGATCGGCATCGGCCCCGGATCGATCTGCACCACGCGGATCGTCGCGGGCGTCGGCGTGCCGCAGTTCAGCGCCATCCTCGAATGCGCCAAGGTGTGCCACGACGCGGGCGTGCCGGCGATCGGCGACGGCGGCGTCAAGTATTCCGGCGACCTCGCCAAGGCGATCGCGGCGGGCGCCGACTGCGTCATGATCGGCTCGCTGTTCGCCGGCACCGACGAGAGCCCGGGCGAGGTGCTCCTGTACCAGGGGCGGTCCTACAAGTCCTACCGCGGCATGGGATCGCTCGGCGCGATGGCGCGCGGCTCGGCCGACCGCTATTTCCAGGAGGAGGTGTCGAGCGACCTCAAGCTCGTGCCCGAGGGGGTGGAGGGGCGCGTGCCCTGTAAGGGTCCGCTGTCGCCGGTCGTGCATCAGCTCGTGGGCGGCTTGCGCGCGGCGATGGGCTACACCGGCAACGCGGACATCGCCGCGATGCAGAAGAACTGCAAATTCCGCCGCGCCACCGTGGCCGGGCAGCGGGAAAGCCACGTGCACGACGTTGTGGTGACCCGCGAGGCGCCGAACTACCCCCCGAGCAGCTAGACATGAACACGCGCCCGAGTCCGCTGATCATCCGCCAGGCCCGCAAGGAGGACGCGAACGCCATCGCGCGCATCCACGTCGAGAGCTGGCGCTCGACCTATGCCGGGCTCCTGCCCGACAAGCTGCTCTTGCGCATGAACGTCGCCGAGCACGAGACGCGGTGGTGGCGCCACGTGCTGGCGCGGGACCGGCGAAACCAGTTCGTCTATGTCGCCGACCTCGAAGGCGAGGGCATCGTCGGGTTCGGCTCCGGCGGCGCCTCGCGCGAGATGGGGCTGCCCTACCAGAGCGAAATCTACACGCTGTACCTCGCCGACGAGTTCCACGGCCGCGGCATCGGACGGCGCCTGTTCACCGCGCTCGGCGAGCGGTCGCTGCGCGAGCGCGGACCGTCGGTCATCGTCTGGGTGCTCGCCGGCAACCCGTCGCGGTTCTTCTACGAATCCCTCGGCGGCAAGGCGGTGGCGCG
>DASWLB010000307.1:0-2580 GCA_036396315.1 Alphaproteobacteria bacterium | reverse complement strand
CTCGTCGAGTCGGGCCCGATCGGCGGCTGCATCGGCGCCGGCGCGTACGCGGACGCGCTCGGGCTCGAGAACCTGGTCGCGTTCGACATGGGCGGCACGACGGCGAAATGCGCGCTCATCGAGGACGGCCGCTTCTCCGTCGACTCGGTCTATTACGCCGGCGGCTACGTCCAGGGCTTCCCGATCAAGTCGCCGGTGATCGACATCGTCGAGGTCGGTTCGGGCGGCGGCTCGATCGCCGCGCTGGATGCGCAGGGCCGCCTCCAGGTCGGGCCGCGCAGCGCGGGCTCGACGCCCGGCCCCGTGTGCTACGGGCGGGGCGGGACGGAGCCGACCGTGACCGACGCCAACCTCGTGCTCGGTCGCATCAATCCGCGCCGGTTCCTGGGCGGCGAGCTTTTGCTCGACACGGCGTCCTCCTGGCACGCGATCAGAAGCCGCATCGCCGAGCCGCTCGGCTTCGGCGGCGCCGACGGGCTCGTGCGCATGGCCGACGGCATCGTCGCGCTTGCGACCGTGACCATGGCGGGCGCGATCCGGCGCATCTCGGTCGAGCACGGGCGCGATCCGCGCGACTTCGCGCTCTTCGCCTACGGCGGCGGCGGGCCCCTGCACGCGACGGCCTTGGCGCGCGAGCTGCACATCCCGACCGTGATCGTGCCGCCGGAGCCGGGCAATTTCTCCGCCATTGGCATGCTGCTCGCCGACGCGCGCATCGACGATTCGACGACCTTCACCGGGCCGCTCGACGATGAAGCCGTCGCCGGGATGCGCCGCGTCTTCGCGCGCCTGATCGAGACGGCGCGGGCCGCGCTCGCGCGCGAGTTCGGCGCGCGCGAGGTGTATTTCGAGGAGTTCGCCGAGATGCGCTATCGCGGCCAGCGCCACAACATCAAGGTGCCGGTCTCGGGCCTCGCCGACGCGGCGTCGATCCGCCGCAATTTCGAGCACGACTACCGGCGCCGCTACGGCCACGCGGACCAACGCACGCCGGCCGAGCTGCAAGCGCTTCACCTGTCGGCCTTCGCCCGCCTCGAGCGGCCGGAGATCGCGCGCCTGCCGCGGCCCGTCGCTTCGGGACTCGCCGAGGCGCGCCGGCCGGTCTATTTCGCCGGCTCGGGCGCCATGGTCGAGGCGCGCATCCTCGACCGCTACGCGCTCGAGCCGGGCTTCGCGGGCGAGGGACCGGCGGTGATCGAGGAGTACGGCTCGACCACCATCGTCATGCCGGGCGATGCGTTCGAGATCGGCGCGCTCCACGAAATTCGAATAGACTGCGCGCGCGCGTTGGGAGCGTGAGGCGATGGACGAAGGAGTACGACCGGTCGCGGTCGACCCGGTGACGCTCGAGGTGATCCGCCACGGGCTTGTCTCGATCACCGACCAGATCGACGCCAACATCACGCGCACCGCGTTCAGCCCCTACATCTACGAATACAAGGACTACGCCGTCGGGCTGATCGGCGCCGAGGGCGAGCTGATCGCCCAATGCACCGGCGGCATGCCGGTGTTCGTCGCCGACGCGGTCGGCCAAGCGGTGCGCGACGGTCTAGCGGTCTATGGCCGCGACAGGCTGCATTACGGCGACGTCGTCGTGTGCAACCACGCGGCGGTGCAGGGCCAGCACCTCAACAACACGGTGATGTACACGCCGATCTTCGCCGGGCCGGACCGGGCGACGCTGATCGGCTTCTTCGGCATCAACGTGCACTGGATCGACATCGGCGGCTCGGCGGTCGGGTCGATCACCTACCGCTCGACCGACATCTTCATGGAAGGTCTCCAGCTCCGCTCGATCAAGCTGTGGTCGAAAGGCGAGCCGGTCGAGGAGATCTACCGCATCATCGAGAACAACACGCGCTTCCCCGAGGCGCTGTTGGGCGACATCGAGGCGCAGCTGGGCGGCTGTCTGCTCGGGCGCGACCTCACCGCGCGTCTCGCCGACAAGTACGGCGTCGCGACGTTCAACCAAGCGGTCGCGACCATCCTCGACCAGAGCGAGGCGGCGTCGCGCGCCAAGATCCGCGCCGTGCCCGACGGCACCTACGCGGCCGAGGCGTTCCTCGACGACGACGGGGTGGGCGATGCGCCGATCCCGATCAAGGTGAAGGTCATCGTCGCGGGCGACGAGCTCACGGTCGATTACTCCGATATGCCAGACCAGGTCGCGTCCTGCATCAATTCGGGCCCGCACGGCGGCGGGCTCACCACGGCGCGGGTCGCGTTCAAGTACCTGATCGCGACCGGCGAGCCCGCGAACGAGGGCACGTTCCGCCCGCTGAAGCTGATCCTGCCGCCCGGCAAGTTCCTGAGCGCGTCGCCGACCGCGGCGATGGGGCTGTACTCGATGCCGTTCCCGACCGTGATCGACGCGGTGATCAAGGCGCTCGAGCAGGCGCTGCCCGACCGCGTGACCGGCGCGCATTTCGGCACGTTCTCGTCGGTGCAGCTGCACGGCAAGCGGACCGACGACGGCACCCCGTTCCGCTGCAACGATTCCGGCCATGGCGGCTGGGGCGCCTGCGCGACCCACGACGGGGCCGGCCCGTTCCGCACCATGGCGCACGGCGACACCCGCCT
>DASWLB010000306.1:0-7185 GCA_036396315.1 Alphaproteobacteria bacterium | reverse complement strand
CGCGCGCGCTCCATGAATTCGCGCTTGGGCAGCGAGATCGGCGGGAAGTCCTCCTTCAAGGTCGCATCGTAAAGGACCGCCGCATCCTCGCCGCCGCCCCGGAGGCTGCGCGGCCCGTGCCCCTGATCGCGGTGCGGCAGCAGCTTCATGTCGAGCGCCGGGTTGCAGCGGTAGGCGAGCGCCCACAGGATGGCGTCGGCGTTGTCGGGGTCGATGTCCTCGTTCACCGCGACGACGAACTTGCCCCAGGCGCGCAGCATGTTGGCGGTGGCATGCAGCGCGCGCCACACCTCGGTCGGCGGTGTGGAGCGCGCGACCTGGACGATGATCCATTTGCGCAAATTGGTGAGCGGCTCGTGCAGCGCGACGCGGCGCACGCCCTTGATGCCGACCTGGCGCGTCAGATGGTCGAGGAACATCGGCTCGTAGGCGACGCGCTTGATCAGGCTCGATTCGGACGGCGTCACCTGGCTGATGATCGAGGTGAGGATGGCGTCGCGGCGCCGCGTGATCGCCGTCACCTCCATGAACGCGTTGTATTCCTGCAGATTGACGTGGCCGTGCGATTCGCCGAACGGCGCCTCGGGTTCGAGGTATTCGGTGTCGATCAGGCCTTCGACGACGATCTCGGCCTCGGCCGGTACCATCAGGTCTACGGTGCGGGCGCGCGTGACGTTGATGGCGGCGCCGGCGAGCCCGCCGGCGACCGCGAGCTCGTCCATCCCTTCCGGCAGCTTCTGCACCGAGGTGAAGGTGACGACCGGCGGCGCGCCGAGCACCACGGCGGCGGGCATCTTCTCGCCGCGCGCGCGGTACTTCTCCCAGTGGGTGTAGATGCCGGGGCGCAGCTCGAGCGAGGGGTTCATGCCGAGCCGGCGCGGCGCCTTCACCTGGCCGCGATAGTTGCCCATGTTCTGGACGCCCGTGTCGGGGTCGCGCGTGATGTACTGCGACAAGGTCGTGTAGGGCGCGTTGTCCCAGCCGGGGGTCGAGATCGGCACCGGGATGCCGTCGAGCCCGTTGCCCGGACGATCGAGCGCCGCCCCTTCGATCGCGATCTCCTGGCACGGCGCGTCGGCAACGAGGCGCGGCGCGACCGGGTTGGCGATCGCCTTCGTCCACACCGCGCCGATGGAATCGAGCGGGCAGCCCATGCCGATGCGGTAGATTTCGCGGCTCGCCGCGAGCGCGCCGACAACTACCGGGATGTCGTAGCGCCGCCCCTTCGCGTCCGTCACGTGGGTGAACAGGAACGCCTTGCGCTCGGATTCAGGGATGCCGCCGCGGAACTGCCAGCGCACCAGCGGGTGCATCTCGGAGTCCTTGTCGATCGGCCGATCGACCGTGATCAGGAGCCCCGCCTTATCGAGCGCCCGCAAATGGTCGTGCAAATCGGCATAGGCGCGCGCGGGCGCCGCCTTGTTCGCGCGTTTCGGGACCGTCGTCGCCATGGCGCCCTCCGCGGTGCCAGTTTGCGCCGATCATACCTCGCCGCGGCGTCCGGCGCGGCAAGGGAAAGCGGTTCGGGGCGCCACCGGCGCCGCGTGACCCGCGCGCGACACTGACCTATCATCGCGGGCGCGCAACGAGTCGGGAGGCAGCCATGTTGTCTCGGGCCGAGCAGGACATGCTCACTCAGGTCGGTCAGGGCACGCCGTGCGGCGAATGGCTGCGCGCCTTCTGGTTTCCCATCGCCGTGTCCGACCGATGGGAGGGGCCGGGCGGACAGCTCGAGATCGACGAGCCGGTGACGTTTCTCGGCCGCACCGGGACGGCAACATCGTTCGGGCGCGAATTCGGCACGTTCGGCGGCCGCCCGATGCCGGTGCGGGTGCTCGGGGAGGACCTCGTGCTCTATCGCGACCGGACGGGCACGCTCGGGTTGATCGACATCGTCTGCCCGCACCGCTCTTCGTCGATGAAATACGGAAGGCCGCGCGAGACCGGAATCTCGTGCGCCTATCACGGCTGGACCTACGATCAAACGGGGCGCTGCCTCGCCATGCCGGGCGAGCCGCGCGACAGCAATTTCAGGGACAAGGTCCGGATCAAGGCCTACCCCGTCGCCGAGCGCGGCGGGCTGATCTGGGCCTGGCTCGGCCGGGGCGCGGCGCCGCCCATTCCGGCGCTCGACGTGATCGCGCGCGAGGACGGGGTGCGGGTGGTCGAGAATTTCTGCCTGTGGCCGGCCAACTGGCTGCAGATCGTCGAGAACTCGGTCGATCAGGTGCACACGGGCATCCTGCACGGCGAGGATTCCGCGCGGGCCGACGTATGGAGCCGCATTCCGGAGGTGGATTGGGCGCCGGACGCGACCGGCATCCAGACCATCCAGGCGCGCGGCAACTACCGGCGCACCAACTATCTCCGCCTGCCGACGACCATCCTGCTCACCCAGCCCTGGCCGGGCGGCAAGTTCGACTGGCCGCGCTATTCGGCGATCTTCCGGACGCCGGTCGACGACGACAACACGCTTCTATTCCACGTCACCTTCGTGCCCGACATCGACGGCACGCGGCCGGCGCTGCCGCCCGGCATGGAGTTCCCGGTGCATCGGCTGGTGCAGACCTTGTTCCTGCAGGACTACCAGGCGATCGTCAGCCAAGGCCGCCCGGTCGACCGCACGATCGAGCGGCTCGGCACCACCGATCGTGGCGTCATCCTGTTGCGCCGCATGGTGCTCGACGGCATTGCCGCGGTTCAGACGGGTCGGGCGCCGGCCGGCGTCGTGCCGTCATCCGAGGCCGGCGAGATCATCGAGTCCCGGACCTGGGTCGCCGACGGGCTGATGCGCCCTGTCGCCGCCGAATATAGGGTCGCCGGCCGGCCGGATTCGGTCGCAGCGGGGCGCGCAACCAAGACCGCGGCACGCGCGGCGCCGGGCGGGCATCGAACAGCGGGGTAAGGTTTTTGCAACGATCGACCCGCAAGGTTATTTTTGCCCCGCGAGGTGCCGGTCCAGGCCTCCCTTCCCGCTTAGCGGAAGAATGCCGCCGCCACGCGCCTGCGCCAGGAGAGTAAGATGAACGAGATGGGCAGCGACGCGGGGAACGTAAACCTCGTCCATCCCCTCGCGCCCTCATCCACGGGCGCGGCCGAGCTGTCGGTCATCGTTCCCACGTTCCGGGAACGCGACAACGTCGCCGAGCTTGTCCGCCGGCTGCACGCGACGCTCGACGGCATCGCATGGGAGGCGATCTTCGTCGACGACGATTCGCCCGACGGGACAGCGGACGCCGTGCGCGAGATCGCGCGACGCGATCCCCGCGTGCGCTGCGTGCAGCGCATCGGCCGGCGCGGCCTGTCGTCGGCCTGCGTCGAGGGCATGCTCGCGAGCGCGGCACCGTACCTCGCCGTGATCGACGGCGACATGCAGCACGACGAGACGCTGCTGGGCAAGATGCTGGCCGTGCTCAAGGCGGAGGACGTCGACATCGTCGTGGGAAGCCGCTACACGGCCGAAGGCGGCGTCGGCGACTGGGACCGCTCGCGGGTCGCCATAAGCCGCTTCGCGACCACGCTGAGCCGGCTCGTGGTGCGCGCCGAGCTGACCGACCCGATGAGCGGCTTCTTCATGCTGCGCCGCACGGCGCTCATGCCGGCCGTGCGCAACCTGTCGAGCATCGGCTTCAAGATCCTGGTCGACCTGTTCGCGTCCTCGCCCGAGCCCCTGCGCTTCCGCGAAATCCCCTACACGTTCCGGGAGCGCCATGCGGGCGATAGCAAGCTCGACAACAAGGTGGCCTGGGAATACCTGCTGCTACTCGTCGACAAGCTGATCGGACACCTCGTGCCGGTGCGCTTCGTCGCTTTCGCCTTCGTCGGCGGCATCGGCATCGTGCTCCACTTGATCGTGCTGACGGCCCTGCTCGAAGGCTTCTCGGTTGCCTTCCCCGCGGCGCAAACCACGGCGACGCTGGTTGCCATGGTCTTCAACTTCGCGCTCAACAACGAGCTCACCTATCGCGACATGCGGCTCAGGGGCTGGTCGTGGCTGCGCGGGCTTGTCTCGTTCTCGCTGGTCTGCGGCCTCGGCGCGATCGCCAACGTCGGGGTCGCGACGTATCTGTTCCGCATCGAGCTGCAGTGGACCGTGGCGGCGCTCGCCGGCATCGCGGTCGGCGCCGTTTGGAACTACGTCGTGACGATGATCTACACCTGGAAGAGCCCGAAGCAGGCCAACTGAGACGACGGGGACCTATCGCGTGGCACCTCCCGCAGCCCATGGCGCCGGCGAAGCGCGCGACGGCAAGACATCGCCTACCGTCAAGATTGGCACGGTGCTCGCCATGGTCGCGCTCGGCCTGGCCCTCCGCGTCTGGGAGATGGACGCCTACGTCCTCGATGGCGACGAGATCTTCAGCCTCGAGGCGGCGCGACGCGGCTGGGGCGGGTTGATCGAGACCGTCGCGCATGACGTGTCGTTCCCGCCGCTTTACTACCTCCTTCTCAAGCTCTGGATCCTCGTGGGCGGCGACGGGCTCGCCTGGACCCGGTTCCTGTCCGCCTTGCTCGGCGCGGCGGCGCTCGCCGCCGCGGCGCCGGTCTGCGAGCGTCTGGGACTGCGGTTCCGCGAGACGCTCCTGGTCCTCTTCCTGCTCGCGGTGAACGCCTTTCTGATCGACTATTCGCAGCATTTGCGCGCCTTCGTGCTGCTCCAGCTCACGAGCACGCTCGCGCTCCTCGCCTTTCTCGACTTCCTCGCGGCGCCGCCCGAATCGGCCGGGCGCGCGGCAGTGTGGCTCACGGTCGCCAACATCGCGCTCGTCTATTCGCACTATTGGGGCTGGCTCATCCTCGCCGGGCAGGGGCTGTATGTCGTCATCGTCGCGCGCCGCCGGTTCTGGGCCTTCATCTGGACCGGCGCCGCCGCCTTCGTTGCGTTCCTGCCCTGGGTCGCGGCCATCATCACCGCCTATCTCGCGCACGGCTCGCTGACGTCGCAAATCTCCTGGATAGACGCGCCAACCCCGTTCGGCGCCGTTTGGTTCATCGCCATCATGAACGGCGTCCTCGACATCCCGCGCAGCGCGACCGTCGGGTTGGTCGTGTTCGGCATCCCCGCGCTCGCGTGGGCGCTGATCGCGCTTCGGAGGTTGCGACGAAGCGATGGCGCGGACGCGCGAGTCCTTCTCCTGCTCGTCGTGATGGCAGGCATGGTTCCGGTCGCCACCTACCTCGGGAGCATCGTGCCCGGCGGCACGCCCGTCTTCGGCACGCGCCACCTGACGGCCACGCCGCTGCCCTATTACGCCCTCGTCGCGCTCGCCGTGTGGCGCGTGCCGGCTCCGCGGCTTGCGCCCGCGCTCGCTTCCCTGATCGCGCTGTGGGCGGCACTCGCCAGCTATCAGTGGCGGGTCGGAGACCCGATCAACTTTCCCAAGAAGTTCCGCACCGAGCAAACGGTCGCGCATGTGCGCGCGAATGATCCCACTTCCGATGCGAGAATCGTGGTGTACGGCATCGAGGGCTTCACCACGAAGGGGCTGCAGTTCCATGCCAACGAAATTGCGGGGCGGCCCTTCGACGTGCGCAGGGAGGCCGAGCTGGCGGCGATCGGCGGCGACCATTTCTGGTTCACCTACCGCCAGCGCACCTGGCGCGAGCCGACGACGGCGGAGGTGTATTTCGGCGCTAAGGGCTATGCCGTCTCGGCCCGGCTAGCCGATCGGCTGGGCGAGGACACGGTCATCATCTTCTTCGCAAGGCGCTGACTCGAGCGGCGCTAACGCGCGCCGCCCGGCGGCTTGTGCGCCGCGACCGCCGCCTCGTCGATGTCGGCGCCCCAGCCGGCGCCGGCCGGCACCAGCATCTCGCCCCCTTCGATGCGCGGCGGGACGGTGAGGAGCGAATCCTTCCACGGCACGTCGTCGCCCTCGAACTCCATGATGCGCACATTGGGCACCGCGGCGCAGAACTGCGCGCTCATCAAATTGGCGAGCGGGCCGGTGAAGTTGTGCGGCGCGACGTTGACCTCGTGCGCCTCCGCGAGCGCGGCGATGCGCACCGATTCGGCGAACCCGTTCCACGGCACGTCGACGACCGCGACGTCGACCGCTTCGGCCTCGAAGTACGGCCGGTAGGCGCGCCGCCCGTAGAGCGTCTCGAGGCTCGCGACCGGGGTCGCGGTCGCGCGGCGCACCGCGGCGAGCGCGCCGGGATCGTGCACGTCCATCTCGAGCCAGGCGAGGCGGAACGGCTCGGCGGCTTTGGCAATGCGCCGCAGCCCCTCCGGCCGGAACGCGAAGTTCACGTCGATCATGAGTCCGGGCTCGGGCCCGAGCCCGTCGCGGAACGCTGCGAGCTGTGCCGCGATCGCATCGACGATGCGGTTCGGGGCGTTGTGCGCGAAATCGAGTCCCTCGGCGCCGAAGCCCGAATTGAGCATGCGCGGGCCCGTCGCCTCGAACACGACGGGGTTTGTCTTCACCGCAGCGAATCCCCGCGCGCGGGCCTCGGCGCCGATGCGGCGGAAATCGTCGAGGGTACGGATCGGCGGGGTCTTCAGCACGCGCTCGAAATAGGCCGCGTTGCGCACGCGGAAGCTGCCGCAGTGCGACCAGTAGAGCGGCACCCGGTCGCGCATCGGCCCGCCGAACAGGGCGTACACCGGCACGTTCGCCGCCTTCGCCGCGATGTCGATGCAGGCGTTCTCGATCGCCCCGATCGCCTGCTGGTTGATGCCGCCCGGCGCCATGCGCGTGACCGCGACGAGGCGCGCGGCGATGCGGGCGTAGGCGCGCGGGTCCTCGCCGACCACGGTCGCCGCGAGCTTGCGGATCACGCCGCCAAGCCCGCGGTTCCAGCTCGTCTCGGAGAATTCCGACCAGCCGACGAGCCCGGAGTCGGTCGTCACCTTCAGGAAGGAGAAGACGCGCCAGCCGCCGTCGGCGTGCAGATCCTCGATTTTGACGATGCGCATGCGCCGCCGCGGCGCCTCAGCGCCAGGCGTCGATCGAGACCGTGCCGTCCTTCGGCCGCACGCCCTCGTAGATCTTCCACGCGCCCTGGGTGCGCCCGCCGGTGACCACGATGTTGATCTCGTGCGGCTGGAATATCTTGAGGAGGTCGTCGGGCTTGGCCTTGAGGTTGGTGGCGTAGGGCTCGACGCCGGCGACGGCGAGCGGGTGGATCAGCGTCTGCACCCACTGGTCGTCCCACCATTCGCGCGCGGGCAGGGTCGCG
>DASWLB010000305.1:0-2449 GCA_036396315.1 Alphaproteobacteria bacterium | reverse complement strand
CATCCTGTTCATCCAGAAGCGGCCGCGCGGGCTGTTCGCGCTCAAGGGCCGCGCGGCGGAGGGCTGAGGTGGCGGGAATATCGGCACTGGCGACGGTGCGCGCCGCCGCTTCGCGCCTGCCGGTGGATCGGCCGGGCTGGGTGTTCCTCGGCGTCCTGTTCGCCGCAATCGTGCTCGTGCCGATCCTCAACCTCGCCGTCGCGTCGGGCTCGGCCGCGCACGTGCCGACCTACGCCGTCACGCTTCTCGGCAAGTATCTGTGCTACGCGCTGCTCGCGCTCGCGGTCGATCTGGTGTGGGGCTATTGCGGCATTTTGAGCCTCGGGCACGGCGCGTTCTTCGCGCTCGGCGGCTACGCCATGGGCATGCATTTGATGCGCGAGATCGGGCCGCGCGGCGTGTACGGCAACGCGCTCCTGCCCGACTTCATGGTGTTCCTCAACTGGGGCGAGCTCCCCTGGTACTGGCACGGGTTCGACCAGTTCGGCTTCGCGCTCCTCATGGTCGTCGTCGTGCCGGGAATCCTCGCCTTCGTGTTCGGCTGGTTCGCCTTCCGCTCGCGCGTCGGCGGGGTCTATCTCTCGATCATCACCCAGGCGCTCACCTTCGCGCTGATGCTGTCGTTCTTCCGCAACGACATGGGGTTCGGCGGCAATAACGGGCTCACCGACTTCAAGGACGTGCTCGGCTTCAACCTGCAGGCCGAAGGCACGCGCGCCGCCTTGTTCGCGTTGTCGGGCGCAGCGCTCGGCGCGGGCTACCTTGCCTGCCGGTTCATCGTCGCCTCCAAGCTCGGCCGCGTGCTCGTCGGCATCCGCGACGCCGAAAGCCGCACCCGCTTCCTCGGCTACCGGGTCGAGCACTACAAGCTGTTCGTGTTCACGGTCTCGGCGGTGATGGCGGGGATCGCGGGCGCGCTCTACGTGCCGCAGGTCGGCATCATCAACCCGAGCGAGTTCTCGCCCGCCGCCTCGATCGAGATCGTCGTCTGGGTCGCGCTCGGCGGGCGCGGCACGCTCTACGGCGCGGCGCTCGGCGCCGTCGTCGTCAACTTCGCCAAGACCTACTTCACCGGCGCGCTGCCCGAGGTGTGGCTGTACGCGCTGGGCGGGCTGTTCATCCTCGTGACCTTGTCGATGCCCAAGGGCATCGTCGGGCTCGCCGGCCAGTTCCGCGAGGTGCGCACGAACGCCCGCGCGCGGCTGTTCGCCAGGCTCGACCGCAGCCGCCCGGCGGGAGGGTGCGGTGAGTGAGCCGGTTCCGCGCGCGCCCGACACGCTCCTCTATCTCGACGGGGTGTCGGTCAGCTTCGACGGGTTCAAGGCGCTCGACAAGCTGTCGCTCTACGTCGACAAGGGCGAGATGCGCGCCATCATCGGGCCGAACGGCGCCGGCAAGACCACGATGATGGACGTGGTCACCGGCCGCACCCGGCCGGACGAGGGCATGGTCGTGTTCGGCGACGGCATCGATTTGACACGCATGGACGAGGCGTCGATCGCCAATCTCGGCATCGGGCGGAAGTTCCAGAAGCCGACCGTGTTCGAGAGCCAGACCGTGCACGACAACCTCGAGCTGGCGCTCAAGGCGCCGCGCCGGGTGTTCCCGACCCTGTTCTGGCGGCTGTCGCCGCGCGAGCGCGCGCTAATCGAGGGGACGCTCGAGACGATCGGGCTCGCCGCCCAGCGCGAACGGCTCGCGGGCGCCTTGTCGCACGGCCAGAAGCAGTGGCTCGAGATCGGCATGCTGCTGATGCAGGAGCCCGACCTCTTGCTCGTCGACGAGCCGGTCGCCGGCATGACCGACGCCGAGACCGAGCGCACCGTCGAGCTGTTGCGCCACATCGCGGCGACGCGCTCGGTCGTCGTCGTCGAGCACGACATGGAGTTCGTGCGCGCGCTCGGCGTCCGCGTCACCGTGATGCACGAGGGCAAGGTGCTGTCCGAGGGCTCGCTCGAGGCGGTGCAGAACGATCCGCGCGTGATCGAAGTGTATTTGGGGCGCTAGACGGACTCGGTGATGAAGAGGGGCAACGCGCAACGTCACAATCGTCATGGCCGCGCTTGTCGCGGCCATCCACGGGCTTCTTGTGGTGGACGTGCGGCACTGCCGATGCAAGAGGCCCGTGGATGGCCGGGACTCGCGGCTCCGCCGCGGCCCGGCCATGACGTCCTTTTTCCGGGTGCGTTGCCGGGATGACAGGGTAGACGATGCTCGCCGTCGAACGGATCGACCTGTTCTACGGCGCGAGCCAGGCGCTGCGCGGCGTTTCGCTCGCCGCGACCGAGGGCAAGGTGACCTGCGTCCTCGGGCGCAACGGCGTCGGCAAGTCGAGCCTCCTCAAGGCGATCGTCGGTCAGGCGCCGGTCGCCTCCGGCGCGATCCGCTTCGCCGGGCTCGACATCACGCGCCAGCCGGCGCACGAGCGCGCCCGGCGCGGCATCGCCTA
>DASWLB010000304.1:0-4618 GCA_036396315.1 Alphaproteobacteria bacterium | reverse complement strand
TCTCGGGTCGCTGGACGTTCTCGTCGGGCATCGACCATGTTCAATGGATTCTCGCGAGCGCGATGCTGGAGGAAGGGGCGGGGCCGCCCGGGCGCGTCTTCTTCCTCGCACCCAAACGCGAGGCGACGGTGATCGACGATTGGCACGTGGCGGGTCTCGCCGGCACGGGCTCGAAGAGCTTCACGATGGAGGACGCGGTCGTTCCCGCCCACCGCATCCTCTCCGAAGCTGACCACAACGACGGCACCGGGCCGGGCACGCGCATCAATGCGCCGGTCTATCGCTTTCCCAGGCGTGGCGTCGGCATCGGGCTCGCCGCCGTCGCGGTCGGGGCCGCCTGGGGCATGTTGGACGATTTCTGTTCGCTCGCGCGCGACCGGGCGCGGCGCGGGCGGCGCGCCACGAACGATTTCTCCACGGCGCTCCGCATCGCCGAATCCAAGGCCGACCTCGACGCCGCGCGCTGGTCGCTGATCGAGGCGGCGCGCGCCACCCAGGCGATGCTCGAAGACAGGGGCGGAACGGACGTCGAGCGCCGCGCGACCAACCGGCTCAAGGCCGGCTATGCCGGGCTCCTTGCCTGCCGGACGGTGGACCGGCTGTTCGCCGCCGCCGGCGGCACCGCGATCTACTCATCGAGCCGGCTGCAGCGCGCGCTGCGCGACGTGCACGCGGCGACGCAGCACACCGGCGTGTCGTGGGACCTGGTCGGCTCGCCCTACGGCCGCCTGATGCTGGGCGAGGACCCGGACGCGATCGTTCTGTGAAAGGACGCACGATGGCCTATGCCCCGCCCAACGTCGCCGACACGCCGAGCCCGGAGGAGATGATCGCGCGGGCGCGCGCCTTCGCGCCCAAGCTGCGCGAGCGGGCGGAGGCGTGCGACCGCGCCCGCCGCGTTCCGGACGTAACCATCGCCGAGTTCCTCGATCAGGGCTTCCACAAGATCCTCCAGCCCGCGCGCTACGGCGGCTACGAGATGGGCTGGGAAACCCAGTGCGAGGTGGCGATCGAGTTCGCCCGCGCCTGCGCGTCGCAGGGCTGGGTGCTCAACGTGTACGGCGACCACGTGCACAAGATCGGCATGTGCTCGCGCGAGGTGCAGGACGAGATCTGGGGCGAGGACCCGCGCAC
Organism: Alphaproteobacteria bacterium; assembly: GCA_036396315.1. Lineage (GTDB taxonomy): Bacteria > Pseudomonadota > Alphaproteobacteria > MPNO01 > DASWLB01 > DASWLB01. Next base: position 3,484 of record DASWLB010000304.1, on the reverse strand, counting down.
CCTGATGAGCACCTCGTTCGCGCCGATGGGCAAGGCGGAGAAGACGAAGGACGGCTATTCGGTTTCCGGGCGCTGGTCGTTCTCGTCCGGCATCGACCATGCGCAGTGGCTGCTGTTCGGCGCGCTCCTGCCGCATCCCGAGACCGGCGCGCCCGACCACACCTTCTTCATCGCGCCCAAGACGGAGGCGAAGATCGTCGACGACTGGCACGTCGCCGGTCTCTCCGGCACCGGCTCGAAATCGTTCGTGCTCGACGGGGTCTTCGTGCCGCCCTACCGCACGATCCGCGACGCCGACGCGAACAACGGGCGCGGGCCGGGCGTCACCGCCGACAGCGCGCCGGTCTATCGGTTCCCGCGCCGGAGCGCCGCGCTCGGGCTCGCCGCCGTGCCGGTCGGCGCCGCGTTCGGCTTGCTCGAGGACTTCGTCGCGCTCGCCCGCGACCGCGCCAAGCGGGGCCGCCGCACCGTGTCCGATCCGGCGACCGCGCTCAGGATCGCCGAGACGGCTTCGGAGCTCGACGCGGCGCGGCTGCTGCTGGTCGAGTCCGCGCGTTCGACGATGGCGACGGTCGCGCGCGGCGAGGCGTCGAGCCTCGACCAGCGCCTCGCCAACCGGCGCAACTCGGGCTACGCCGCGATGCTCGCCGCGCGCGCCTCGGAGCGCCTGTTCGCCGCCGCCGGAGGCAACGCGATCTACCAGACGAGCCGGCTGCAGCGCGCCTTCCGCGACATCCACGCCGCCGCCAACCACATCGGCACGTCGTGGGATTTCAGCGCCCAGCCGTTCGGCGAGCACGCGCTCGGCTATCCCGTGGCGGCAGACGAGATCTGACGAGGCGTCGCGTGACGCGGCTGGTTTTGCTCGTCGTCCTGGTTGCTGCGGCGCTCGCCGCATGCGGCGGGCCGGTCAAATCGAGCTACGACATGCTGCGCGACGGGCGCGTCGCGTACGTCAACCAGAACGCCAATCTCGATCCTGCAATCCGGGCGGCGATCCTCGAGGGGCGGCTCGTCGAAGGCATGACGCAAGGCGACGTGCGCGCCTCATGGGGCGATCCGCTCGGCGGCAACCGGCTCGCCGGAAACCTGGTCGAATGGGTGTTCGGCTGCGACCAGCCACACTACTGCACGACGCGCGGCACGGTGTTCGGCGAGACCGTCTACCACCACTCGCGCGCCTATTTCCGCGACGGCCGGCTCGCGAGCTGGAGTCAGTAGAGCGGCACGCCGTCGAGCAGCGGCGCGGTCGACTCGTCGTCGTCGTCGTCGAGGCTCGCGAGGGCGAGGTTGTCGTCATCGTCCTCGAAAAATTCGTCGTCGGCCGCCGCCAGCTGCGTTTCGACGGCATCGTCGAACGCGGCGACGGCCGGGCCTTGGCCGCGCGGCGGCGCCACCTCGTCCGAGATGTTGAAGCCGATCGTGACGCCGCCGAGGAGCGCGAGGGCGATGACGGCCGCCTGGGCGAAAGCGCGTATGGCCACCGACCTTCCGCCGGCGCGGGCGCCGTTCGCAGCCGGGCGCGCCGCGCTCGGCCCGATCGCCCGCAGCCGAAGCGCGAGCCCGGCAAGCGCAGGCGGGGGCGCGACCGCTTCGTCGAGCGCGGCATCAAGCCGGGCCGCTTCGTCGCGTGCGGCACGCGCCTCGGCCGAACGGGCGATCAGCGCCGCGGCCGCGTCGCGCTTGTCCTCGGGCCAGCGCGCCGGCCGTGCGCCGTAGGCGTCGAGGATCGTCCGCAGCCTGTCCAGATTCATCTCGGTCATCACGCTTCTCCCAACAGATCGTCCTTGTCGGCCGCGAGCGACTCGCGCAGGGTGCGCCGCCCGCGCGCCAACAACGATTCCAACGCATCGACGCTGACCTCGAGCGCGGCGGCCGCCTCGATGTTGCTCAGCCCCTCGAAATGCACCAGCGTCAGCGCGACGCGCTGGCGGTCGGGCAGCTCCGCCAACGCGCGCCGGACGCTGCGCGTCCGGTCGATGTCGCGGCTGCGCAAGCCCTCGTCGCTCGCCGGATCGGGCATCTCCGGAATCCCGTCGAGCGGCACCGTGCGGCGCGCGCGGCGGCGGTCGATGCACAAATTGATCGCCACGCGGTACAGCCAGGTACGGAGCTTCGCCCCGCCCGACTGCCAGGCGCGCGCCTTGGCCATCAGGCGGACGAAGGTTTCCTGTACCACGTCCTCGGCCTCGGCCCGGTCGCCCAGCATGTACCAGGCATGGCCGAGGATCGCGCTCGCGTGCCGGTCCATGATGTCGCGCCAAGCGAGCCCATCGCCCGCGGCGACGCGCCCCATCAGGGCGTCGTCGGCGTCGCCGGCGAGCGCGCCGGGCGGCGGCACGGCGCGAAGCCCTGCCGCCGCCGACGCGATCGGAACCGCCTGTGCGCCCGCGGGCGACACGGCATCCCCGCCTAGCGGCGGTCCCTGTTCCTCGGGCCCGGCCGGCCCGCCCGGATCTCGTCCGCGTCGAGAGCCGCGTCCTTGTTTGCGTCGTAGCGAGAGAACCATCGCGCAGATGGTCCCTCGATTTCCTCCTTTGTCAACTTGCCGTCGCCGTTGGCGTCGAGCAGGTCGAACAGCGACCAGGTGCGCAGCCGCATGAACAGCTCGCCGCGCCGGCGGAACTCATCGACGCTGAGCGAGCCGTCGCCGCTCACGTCGGCGGCGATGAACACCCGGCCGATCTCGCCCCGGATCTCGTCGAGGCTGACCTTGCCGTCGCCGTTGGCGTCGAGGAAGCGCACGAGCCGGTCGGTCCGGTCGTCGCGGTGGTCGCGCCGCTGTTCGGGACCGTCGCCCATGCGGCCGGGCCCGCCCATCATCGGCCGGTCGCCCATGGGGCCGCCCATCGGGCCGCCCGGCCCCTGGGCCATCGCCGGCGCCGCGGCGGAGATCAGCGCGGCCGCGGCCGCGCCCAGCGCGAGATTGCGCAGATAACGCATGAATCCACTCCCTTTCCCTCTAGTGCCGGCACGGTCTGTGCCGTCCTGATCCGTTGCACGGGGCGGGCGGCGGGATTCCGTCGCCCCGTGCGGACCTGGGACCGCCCGAGCCTTCCGTCCCCGGCCGGGTTATTCTAAGGTAACGTTAACTTGATGGCGGAGGACGCGATGACCATACGATCGCTCCAGTATTTCGCGCTCGCGGTGCCTGACCCCACGGTTGGGCGCACCTTCTACGAGGCCTTCGGGCTCGAGGCGAAGGAGCGGGCCTCCAGCATCGCCATGCGCTGCTTCGGGCGCGACCAGGACCAGATCGTGATGGTCGAGGGACCGAAGAAGCGGCTGCACCATGTCTGCCTCGGCACCGGCGCCGCGGACCTGCCGCCGATCAAGGCGCGGCTCGAGAAGGCGGGCGTGCGCCTCCTCGATCCGCCGAACGAGATCGGGCCGGACGCCTCCGGCCTCTGGTTCCACGACCCCGACGGTCTCCTGGTCAACGTCAAGGTGGCGGAGAAGAAGCCCGCGCGCACCGATCCGCCCT
>DASWLB010000303.1:0-5672 GCA_036396315.1 Alphaproteobacteria bacterium | reverse complement strand
CCGGGTCGGGAACCATCATCATGGGCGAGAGTCCGCCGCGGCGACGACATGGCCGGCCGCTTCGAGCGCGCGCGTCGCCGCCGCTATTTCGCCGGTCCGCACGAAGATGTAGTCGGTATTGTATGTAGAGATGGTGAAGATGGGGATGGCGTCCTCGGCAAGGATCTTTGAAATTCCCGCGATGATTCCGACCATTCCGAGGTCGAGCGTGCCCGAGATTTGCAGGCAGGACCAGCCCGCCTCGCGGTCGGCCGAACCCAGCTCGAGCCCTTCCGGGGCGACGATCGATGTCTCGTCGGGGGTCCGCGTCACCGAGACCCACGGGACGGAGCGCAGCAGCGCGGCATCGACCGCGGCGTCGGGCGGCAGCCGGTGGATGCAAAAGGATTCCGGTCTCAGGATGAAACGAAGCGCCGGCATCATCTCATTCTTGCCGTTTGTCCGGCCGGGATCGAGGCTGCAAGTTGCGCTGCGTGACGGCCATCGCCCCGCGAACCCGGGCCAATTATACGGGTCACCCGGCGAGCGAACGGAGTCAAACGGAAAGGATGGTGCCCAGGGAGGGACCTAGTCAATATCACAATCTGCCGCCAATCAAGTTTGTCGTCTGAAATTGCGCACTCAGATCAGCTTGTTGGCTGGAGCGCCTACGACGAATGGGCCGTCCAGCGCGCCCGATACATGAGCCTGGAAACCATCGCTCATCTGAGCGATGCTCCCATTGTCAGCCTGCCGACATTGGCAGCCTGATCGAGCAGCCAACGCTGCTCAGGAGCGCCGCTCCTACACCACGTCCCGGGACACGATCAACAGCGAGGACCGCGTCTCGAAGGACGAACGCACAAGAGTCGTATGCAAAGTGACTTGGTATTACGCCCCGCATCGTCGTCAAGGGCCGAGTCCGTCGGCCCGGGAGAACACGCCCATGATCAACGACATCTGCGATGCCATCCACAAACGGAAACGGCTGCGGCTCACCTACCGGGGCGGTGCGCGCGTCGTCGAGCCGTACGCGTACGGAACCGATGCCGGCGGTGCCGAGATCCTGCGCGGCTATCAACTCTCGGGCCACAGCGAATCCGGTGCGCCGCGGGCGTGGAAGCTGTTCCGCGTCGCGGAGATCGGCGAGGTCGCGGTCCTGGAGGACACGTTTCCGGGGCCGCGCCAAGGCTACTTGCGCAACGACCCGTCGATGTCCTCGGTCTATTGCGAGATCTGAACGGCCGGCCCCGGCGGGCCCGCGGATCAGCGGCGCACGACGATCCGGTCGATCACGCGATCGACGCCGAACACGTACCAGGCATCGAATTCCGCCATCTCGCGCTCGGCCTCCGTCGGCACCAGGCCGTCGAGCGTCACCACCGAATTGTCGGTGCTCGCGCGCACCTGCGAATCGTTGACGAACGGGTCCTTGTCGAGGGCGACCCGCACCGCCTCGGTGATCTCGCCGTCGCTATCGGCCTCGGGCGGATCGACGGCAAGCCCGTTGATCACGTCCCGGCTGCCCGGCACCCACCAGGCGAGGACACCGGCGAGACGTTTCTGCGCGAGCCCGGGCACGACGCCGTTGAGCACCACCACCCCATCCTCGACGGCGACCGTTATGACGCCCCGCGCGCCCATGGCCGGCTCGCGCGCGACAAGGTCGCGTCGCTTGACGACCTCGTGAATCGCGAGATCGGCGAAGGCGGGCTCGCCGACCAGCGCGTTGCGCAGATGGTCGCGAATCTGGCCGTCGCCCATCCGTTGCGCCGGCTTGACGTGCAGCCGGTCGAGGATTCCGATCACCTCGGGCAGCGCCGCGACGCGTTCGAGCGCGAGCTTTTTCGCGGCCACATCCGCCACCTCGCCCTCGACCGTCATCACCCCGTCGTCGAAGGCGAGCGAGATCGGCGTGCGATGCGCGTCGATGTGCGGCTCGCTGCGCAGCGCGTCGCGCGCGCGCTCGACCACGGCGTGCGCGTCCTTCGTCTTGTCGTTGCGCGTTTGCGCGGGATTCATGGACCGGCCGGAAAGTCACGCACGAAAATCCGCCTCCTCGAGGCCCAATCATAGCCGCCGCGGTCGCGCGGATATTGATTTGGCTCAAGCGCGTTCCGGCGCGGGCTACATGATCGCCTGCACAATCAAGAAATAAATCGCTAGGCTGAGCACGTCCTGGATGATGGTGGCGACCGGCCCGCTGCCGAAGGCGGGGTCTTGATCGTAGTGCGACAACACCCAGGGGAAGATCAGGCCGCACGCCGTCGCGAGCGATCCCGCGATGGCGACCGCCACGGCGACCGCGACGGCAAGGCGCGCATCCCCGAAACCGAGATAGACGAGCGGCAGCGCGGCCGCACCGAGGGTGCCGCCGACGATCATGCCCGCGGACACCTCGCCCAGGAACAGGCGCGAGAAGCTCGGCGCGTGCAGGAACGACAGCCCGCGGATGACGACCGCTTCGGTCTGCGTGCCCACCGCATCGGCCAGATAGACGATCGCGGGAATGAAGAACGCGACGGCGATATGCGCCGACAGGCGCTCCTCGAAGTGGGCGACGATCCAGGTGGCGACGATGCTGCCGGCAAGTCCGACGAGAAGCCAGGGCAGCCGGCTGAGCGCGCGGCGCCACGGCGGCGCCTCCAGGGCGTGCCGCCCAAGATCGTTCTGATGAAGGATGCCGGCGAGACGGCTGATGTCTTCGGCGTGCTCGCGACGTCCGATCTCGATCAATGCCGCGGGCGGCACGCAGCCCATGAGCCGCCCGTCCGGGTCGACAATGGGCGGAGCCGGGGCGTCGTGCCGCCGGGCCCAGGAAATCAGCAGCTCCTGGTCGACCTCGGGTCCGAGCCGCTCGCCGATCGGGCCCATGATCGCCGCGAGCGTCGCGTTCGCCGGCGCGGCGAACAGCCGCGTCATCGGCACGACCCCGAGGAGGCGTTCCTGCGGATCGACGACGTGCACGTTCTCCAGACAGGCGTAAGAGCGGCCGCGCAGGCGCTCGAACGTCGCGGCCACCGTATCCTCGACGTGACCCACGGCGACGTTGGCGACGAGATGGTGGCCGGCCGTGTCGTGCGGTGGAGGAACGGTCTCAGCCATTGCACGCGAGCGCCGGACCGCCTATCGGGCGCCCGCCGCGCTCTGCGCCCGCTCCAGATAGCGGATCGCCGCGTCGAGCGTGGAGAGCTGCGGATAGTCGGCCTCGGGAATGTCGATCCCGAGCCGTTCGTGGACCGCGATCATGAAGTTGAGAAAGTCCATCGAATCGAGATCGAGCTGGTCGCGCAGGTCGCGCGCCGGATCGACGGATCCGGGGTCGATCTCCGGCGCGACGCTCGCGAGCGCTTCCAGGAGGACGGTCTTGAGCCGGTCGTCCGTCATAGCGACGCCGGATCCTGCAACAGCCTGTCGAGTGCGGCGAGGAACAGCCCGCCGCGATGGCCGTCGCTCGCGCGGTGGTCGGCGGACAGCGTGGCCTCCATGACGGGCCGGGCGACGACGCCACCGTCGACGCACCACGGCCTCTGCGCGATCCGGCCGAACCCGACGAGGGCGACTTGCGGCGGGTAGATGACGCCGTACACGGTCTCCACCCCCTGGTCGCCCAGGCTCGTCACGGTGATCGTCGAGTCCGACAGCTCCGAGCTGCGCAATCCGCCGCCGCGCGCCCGTTTAACGAGATCGCGCAGCGCCTCCATCAACTCGCTCACGGACTTGCGATCGGCGTCGCGGATGGCCGGCGCGATGAGTCCGCCGCCGCGCAGCGAGATCGCCCAGCCGATATGGATGCTCGCCGCGCCCGAGAATGCCCTGTCCCGCCAATAGCCGTTGAGCTCGGGCACCTGGCCGAGCGCGCGGGCGACGGCCTTGATCAGAAGCGCGCCGACGAGCAGTCGTCCGGTGACCGGGCGGTTGCGGTTCGCCTCCTCGAGCCAGGCGAGCGCGCGCCCCATGTCGACGGCCGTGCCGAGATAGTAATGCGGTATCTCGCGCTTCGATCGCGCCATCGCCGCGCCGATCGCGCTCCGCATCGCCGCCGCCGCGCCCGGCGGGGCCGCGGCCGCCGGGGCCGGCGCCACGGCCCGCGCCTCGACGTCGGCGAGCGCGATGGCGCCGTCCGGACCGGTGCCCGAAATCGTCGCGACGTCGACTCCGAGCTGGGCGGCGCGTGCGGCGGCGGCCGGCGAGATGCGCACGCGCGCACCCGCGGGGACCGGGGCCGGCGGCGGGGCGGCGACCGGCCTTGCAATCGGCGCTGCGAGCTCCGACACGGGCGCCGGTGTCGGAGGCGCGGCCGGCGGCGCCGGCGCGGCCGCCGCCTCGCCGGGGCGGCGAATCAACGCGAGCGGCGCTCCGACCGGAACCTTGCGCCCCGGCTCGACCAGGAGGCGATCGATCATCCCGTCCTCGAAGATCTCGATCTCGATCGCACCCTTCTGGGTCTCGACCACCGCGACGATGTCGCCCCGCTTGACCGGGTCGCCCGGCTTGCGCAGCCACTCGACCAGCGTGCCCGCCTCCATGTCGGCGCCGAGCGACGGCATGCGGAACTCGCTCATCGCCGCCCCAACGTCGCGAGCGCCGCGGCGACGATCGCCTCGGGCTGCGGCAGCGCCGCGTCCTCGAGATGCTTCGGATAGGGGATCGGCACCTCGGCCGTGCACACCCTCTGGACCGGCGCGTCGAGATCGTAGAACGCGCCTTCCATGATGCGTGCGCTCACTTCGGCCGACAGGCTGCCGGTGCGCCATCCCTCGTCGACGATCACGGCGCGGTGGGTCTTCGCCACCGAGGCGAGGATGGCCGGCTCGTCGAGCGGGCGTAGGCTCCGTAGGTCGAGCACCTCCGCCTCGATGCCCTGCACGTGCAAGCGCTCCGCCGCCGCGAGCGTCTTCGGGAGGCTGCCGCCGTAGGTGATGAGACTCACGTCGGCGCCCGCACGCCGCACGGCGGCCCGCGCGATGTCCACCGGACCGGCGTCGCGCGGCAGGCTCCCTTCGACGTTGTACAGCATGACGTGCTCGAAGATCAGCACCGGGTTCGGATCCTCGAGCGCGGTCCACAGCATGCCGCGCGCGTCCGCGAGCGTCGCCGGCGCGAGGACCTTGAGGCCCGGTACGTGCGCATACCAATTCTCGAGGCTGTGCGAATGTTGCGCGGCAAGCTGACGCCCGGCGCCGGTCGCCATGCGGATGACGAGGGGGATGGCGAACTGGCCGCCGGACATGTGCGGGATGGTAGCCGCGTTGTTGACGATCTGGTCGAGCGCGAGCAGGCTGAAATTGATCGTCATGACCTCGACGATCGGCCGCATCCCGCCGAGCGCGGCGCCGATCCCCGCGCCGACGAACGCCGATTCCGACAAAGGCGTATCGCGGATGCGCTCCTCGCCGAACTCGGCGAGAAGCCCCTTGGTCACGGCATAGCAGCCGCCGTAGCGCCCGACGTCCTCGCCCATCAGGAAGACGCGCGGGTCGCGCCTCAACGCGTCCCGGATCGCCTCGCGCACTACCTCGCGGTAGGTCAGGGTGACGAGCCCCGCCTCTTGAACGGGCGCCTCGTTCACGACGGCACCCGTTCCATGACGACGAACGCGGTGAGCTGTTCGACGGGCTCCCACTGTCCCGCCTCGGCGAAGGCAACCGAGGTCTCCACCTCGCGCGCGACTCGGGCCTCGATCTCTGCGA
>DASWLB010000302.1:0-3344 GCA_036396315.1 Alphaproteobacteria bacterium | reverse complement strand
CGATCCGCGATCGGCTCGTAGCCGCCGTCGGCCATGCCGTGGCCCTGGTTGCCGCGGCACATGTGGACGGCGACCGCCATGGTCTTCGGCCGGTCCTTGATCGCGCCGTTGATCGCGTCGATGTAGAGGTCGATCAGCCGTCTGGGGTCTTCGCCCCGGAGCCGCACGATGCTCTGGATGTTGGGATCGCACAGGAGCGCGATCGGCACCTCGTCCATCTGCAGATAGGTGCAACCGCGCGCAGCCAGGTCCGCCACCTCCTCGCGATAGAGCTTCGTCACGTCGGCGAACAGCTTTTCGGCGTCGGGATAGATCTTCTTGTCTACGGACGCCATGCCGCGGAAGAAATGGGTGACCGACGGCGTCGGCAGGTTCGCCTTGGGCAGCTTCTTGGTCATCGGCTTCAACAGCGCGAACGTGTCCGCGGTCATCGGGCTCGCGAGCGAGAGCTTCTTCGCGACGCCCGGCACCGGGCCCGCCTTGCGGCGCGTGCCGTCGAACAGGGTGAAGGTGAAATCGGCTTCGAAGCGCTCCTTGGTGAAGCCGTCGAAATGCTCGAACGGCGCGTCACGCCACGAGGTGCGGCGGAACTCGCCGTCGGTGATCGCGCCGACGCCGACCCGCTCCTGCATCGCCACCACCTCGCGCACGGCCTCGTCCTCGACCTTGCGCAGCTCGGCGAGCGTCATCTGTCCCGCGGCGTACTTGTCGCGCGCGGCGATCAGCTTCTCGGGGCGCGGGAAGCTGCCGACATGCTCGGCGCGGAAGGGGGGCGAGCCGTTCGATGCGGCCATGACGTGTCTCCGTTGCCTGTGGCGAAAGCCTAGCACTGGCTCCCGGCATCGCCAACGCGGCCGACCGGTCCCACGCGAGGCGGTGCGCGGCGCCGTGGGACGCTTCGGTCAGCCCCACACGGCGTCGGCGACCTCGACGACGCGCGCAAGTTTGCGTTCGACCTGGTCCATCGTAAGGCGACCGCCGCGGCGCGCCACGCTCGAGAAGCCGCACTGCGGCGAGAGCGCGAGCCGTTCGAGCGCGATCGACTTTGCCGCCTCGTCGATCCGCCGCTTCAGCGCGTCGGCGGGCTCGACCTCCGGCAGCTTGGTGGTGAGCAGGCCGAGCACGACCGTCTTGCCCTTGGGAACGTGGCGCAGCGGCGTGAAGTCGCCCGCACGCGGCGTGTCGTACTCGAGGAAGTAGCCGTCGACGTCGAGCCGGTTGAACATGCGCTCGGCGATCGGCTCGTAGCCGCCCGCGGCCATGCCGTGACCGACGTTGCCGCGGCACATGTGGACGGCGACCGTCATGTCCTTCGGGCGCTCGGCGATGCAGGCGTTGATCACGTCGATGTACTTCTCGATCAGCGTCTCCGGGTCCTCGCCGCGCTCGCGCACGATCGCCTGGTTCTTCGGATCGCAGAGAAGCGCGAGCGGCACCTCGTCGAGCTGCAGGTAGGTGCAGCCGCGCGCAGCCAGGTCCGCCACCTCCTCGCGATAGATGCGCGCGAGGTCGGCGAGATAGGCATCGACGTCGCGATAGACCGAATGGTCGAAGGATTCCTCGCCCGACATGGCGTGCGCGATCGACGGCGTCGGCAGGTTAGCCTTGATCGGCCGCCTGGTCATCGGCTTGAGCGCGCTGAAATCGTCCGCCGCCAGGGTCTCGCGGCGCTTCAACCTCGCCACCGCCTTGCGCTCGGCGCCGGTCGGCTTCCAGCTCGTGCCGTCGAACTGGGTGAAGGTGAAGCTGTGCGAGGTGGGCGGGCCGAACCCGTCCACCTTCTCGAACAGGAAATCGCGCCAGCCGGTCTTGCGGTACTCCCCGTCGGTCGACGCGCCGATGCCGACGCGCTCCTGCATGGCGACGATGTCCTTCACCGCCGCGTCCTCGGCGCGTTTCAGTTCCGCCTTGGCTATCTTTCCCGCGGCGAATTGCTCGCGCGCCTCCATCAGCGCGTCGGGCCGCGGGAAGCTGCCGACATGCTCGGCGCGGTAGGGCGGTTTGTCGTGGATGCCGGGCATCTTCGTCGCTCCGATGCGATCGGGCCTAACCGACTCTAGCCCGCCCCCGAGGGTGCGACAACGCGGGCGGTCGGTCCGGCCGTTTCGGATTGGTGATGCGCGACCGACACGGTATTCTTCATGGGCGGCTTCCCATCGGGGGCGCGCGAGGAAACGTCGAGCGAGGCGGAATGGCCCGCGATTTCGAAGACCATTGCTGGCGCGACGTGGTCGAGCAGGAGATTCTCGAGATCTACGGGGCCTATGCGCGCGACATTTTCGTCGGGCCGGACCCCGCGCTGCTCGCGATCGACCTCTACAACCTCGCCTACGAGGGCGGCGCGCGGCCGGTGGCCGAGGTGGTGAAGGACCATCCCAGCTCGTGCGGCATCCACGCCTGGGAGGCGATCGCGCCGACCCAGCGCCTGTTCGCCGCGGCGCGCGCCGCGCGCCTCCCGATCGTCTACACGACGCACGACATCCGCCGCATGCGGGCCGACCCCACGGGGATGCGGGCAACGCGGCGCCAGAGGAACCGGATCGACGAGACTTCCTACGAGATCCGCGCCGAGTTCCGGCCGGAGCCGGGCGACCTCGTGACCTACAAGGAGCGCGCGAGCGCCTTCTACGGCACGCCGCTCGCCGCGCACCTCACCATGATGGGCGTGCGGAGCCTTATCGTGTGCGGCGAATCGAGCTCGGGCTGCGTGCGCGCCTCGGTGGTGGATGGCTATTCGCACGGGTTCCATGTCGCCGTGGCCGAAGAATGCTGCTTCGACCGCAGCTTACTGTCGCACAAGGTCAATCTGTTCGACATGCACCACAAGTATGCCGACGTCCTGCACGTGGACGAGGTGGTGCGCCACCTCGAGCGGCTCGCGCCGGCCCGGCGCGCGGTGTGAGGCGAAGATGGCGACGCGCACCATCGACCGGGCGGTAGAGACGCGGCGGCGGCTCAACCCGCTCTACCGCGACCACCGCATGAAGCTCGGCGTCATGGCGTTCAACTGCAGCCACGGCTCGACCATCACCACGGCCGAGGGCGCGTGGGAGATGAACTGGCCCGACTCGGTCGAGCTAGCGCGCATGGCGGACGATGCCGGGCTCGAGGTGCTGCTGCCGGTCGGGCGCTGGCGCGGCTATGGCGGGCCGTCGAACTTCAACAACCGCACCTTCGAGAGCTTCACCTGGGCGGCGGGTCTTGGCGCGGCGACGAAGCAGATCGGCGTGTTCGCCACCTGCCACGTCCCGCTCGTCCACCCGGTGATGGCGGCGAAGATGGCGGCGACCGTCGATCACGTCACCAATGGCCGGTTCTGCCTCAACGTCGTGTGCGGCTGGTTC
>DASWLB010000301.1:0-2291 GCA_036396315.1 Alphaproteobacteria bacterium | reverse complement strand
GCCCGGGCGAGGCATCGGCGCGCGCCGCGCTCGCCCGCCTGGTCCAAGGCGCGGCCGCGCTCGACACCGGCGCGAAGCCCGATGCGCGCTCGATCTGCCTGTTCGCGCCGCTCGGCGAGGACGCCACGGCTTCGGCGCTCGCGGCGGGGGTTGAAGCCGAGCGTACGCTCGCGGTCGATACCCTGTTCGGGCTCGACGGGCGGCGCACTTTGATGACGACCCCGGTCACCGATCCCGGCCTGCGCGACGAGGCGCATGCGCTCCTCGCGCACGACGGCAAACCCGTGACGGTGATCCGCGACTCGCCCGGCTTCATCGCCCAGCGCGTCGTCGCCACGATCGTCAATATCGGCTGCGACATCGCGCAGGCGCGCATTGCCGCCCCCGAGGACATCGACAAGGCGGTCCGGCTCGGCCTCGCCTATCCGAAGGGGCCGCTTGCGATGGGCGATGCGGTCGGGGCCGGCCGCATCCTCGCCATCCTCGAGGCGATGCACGCGTTCTACAAGGATCCGCGCTACCGCCCGAGCCCATGGCTCACCCGCCGCGCCCGGCTCGGCGTCCCGCTCACGATGCCGGAGGCGTGAAGGAGCGGGTTACGGCCGAGGCGCGCCGCAGGGACAGCGCCGCACCGGCGAGGTAACCCATCGTGCACAAGACGAGGCCGTAAACGTTGACGCCGAGGTCGTCCGCGTAGGCGCCGGACCCGATGGCGATATCCGTCGGGAAGATTGCGGCGCCAGAGGCGTCCTCGATCGTCTTGAGCACGCCGAGCGCAAGTCCTGGCCAGAACGCGAGATGGAAGCTCGCCGCTCCCGCTGGCCGCACGAACGCGAGCAGGAAAATCGGGGCAAGTCCCATCACCATCGTGCCGCTGATGGTCGTCGCCGCGATGATGGCGGGACCTGCACCGTCGCCGAGATAAATCGCCAGCAGCGGCAAGTTGCCGACGAGGGCGACGGCGACCATCGCGCGCCGACCGACGGCGCGTTGCCTCTCGCTTGGGACCCGATCGGCGTTCTGCCAGTCGAGCGCCGCAAGCTTGGCCGTGCTGGCGAAGGTCGAATCGAGCGTCGACCCTGCGCTGGTCAGCATGATCGCGTTGAACACCAGCATCATGGTGAGGCCGAGGGCGGCGGGAACCGCGACCGAGGCCGGACCGGTCACGCCGAATTCGCGCGCGTAAATTCCGACCGAGCTGAACAGCAGGATGAACGTGCCCGAGATCAGGCCCGCGAGCAGGAGAGCCTTCACCATGGTGCGGGGATCGTTGAGGAAGCCGCGATCGGTGAGGACCGGGTCATGGAACGGATAGCTCAGCACCTGCACGGCGGCGAGCGCGAGGAAGGTGAGGCCCGCAAGGTGGACCGGTCCGGGCGTCGCCGGCAACCCCCGCGCCGCGACCGGCGGCAGGACGACCACCAGCACGACGGCGAGTAGAACCGCCGCGAGCAGCATCTGCCCGGCATCGGTGAGGAGGCTCGAGCGCAGCCCGCCTTGCCAGCTGTAGGCCGCCGTGAAGCCGGTGATCGCCAGCGCCGCGACCCAGTACTCGGCGCTGCCTTCGGCCCCGAAATAGAGCGCGCCCACCTTGGTGTTCGACCACACCTCGTTGAACAGCCGGATGGCGACCGCGATCAGGAACAGCCGCGCGCATGCCGGCCCGTACTTGTGCGTGAGGAATCCGGCGAGCGATCGATGGCCGCCGCGCGTGCGGATCAGGTAGATCGCCACGGCCGCGACGGCAAAGCTCAGGTAGTAGGTCGCGTATCCCAAGCCGCCGATCCATCCGAACGCCTGACCGAGGCTCGCCGCGTTGGCGATCGACTTCGCGAATATCCACGTGATGGCCGCGCTCATCGCGACGAGCCACAGTCCGGGCGGTCTTCCCGAGCCAGCGGTTCCGGTGAAAAACTGCGTCGCGCCGACGCGCCGCGGCGCGAACGCCCAGACGAAGGCGCAATAGGCGGCGAGCACGAGCCACGGCGCTACGGCGGCGGCGATCGGTAAGTCCATCGACGATCCTGCGCGGCGAAACCGGAGTTATTCGCTTGCCGCGAGCGGAAGGTTACACGGCGCCGCTGCGGAACAGGTCAATTCAAAGTGTTCCGCCCACGCTGGCGAACGAGGCGGCGGCATGGGATAAATTGCGCCATGGCCCATGACGGGACATCCGCCCCTGCCCTTGCCGCGCGGCCGCGCAAGTTCGCCGATCCCGACTGGACGGCGAAGGGCGAGCCGCGCGCCCAAGTGGCGCTCACCGCGCTGCACACGCTTTGGTTCAACACCGG
>DASWLB010000300.1:0-2398 GCA_036396315.1 Alphaproteobacteria bacterium | reverse complement strand
CGCCTCGAAATGGCCCGGCTGGCCCGGCTGCACGCGCGGATTCCCCGCCTGGCGCAAGAGGAGCGGCAGCCACGCCAGCTCAAGCTCGGCGCCGGTGCACACGACGAGGTCGGCGCGCCGCACCCGCGCGATCAGGCTCGGGCGGGCCTGGATCATGTGCGGGTCCTGGCGCGCCGTGGTCGCGGTGAACACGCCGACGCGCTCGCCGCCGAGCTCGCCGGCGAGGGCGCCCCATTCCGGCTCGCAGGCGAACACGGCGAGCTCGGCCCGCGCCGGGACGGCGAAGGCAAAGAGTGCGGTCGCGAGGAGCGTTCGTATCGCGCGATGCATGATCGTCCTCCTCAATATCCGTGCGCGCCGTGGGCGCCGAGGCTCACCGTGTACTGCAGGTAGAACTGGTGGTCCGCGTCGGTGTTCGACCGGTCGTTGTTGTACTGGAAGCGGAAGCGGCCGAACTCGCTGGTCGAGAAGTCGATCATCCCGGTCATGCGGTACGGGGTAAGGCCGGCATCGTCGAGCGCCGTGCCGGCGAGCACGCCCGCGGCGCCGCGCGCCCACACCTCGTCGTAGCGCACGCCGACGCGCCAGCGCGGCATGAACTGATACACCGCCTGGGCGTACCAGCCGCGCTGCTGCTGGCCGAAATTCGTGCCGTTGAACTCGCCGTCCACCTCGCCCAGGAACAGCTCGCCGGCGATGGTGAGGTTGCGGTCGGTGGGGTTGCCGTCCGGCGCCCATTTGTAGACGGCGTCGACGATGACGAGCTTGCTCGTGCCGCGGAACAGATCGGCGCCGTCGTTGGTTGCGCGCCCGTCGGCGTCGGCATCGAGGTAGGACGCGCCGAGCCGCCAGCTGTGCTCGGCGCCGATGTCGCCGGCCACACGGGCGAACGCCGTCCACGCGCCGATCCCGTCGTGCGCGCCGGCGGCCGGGAACCCGTCGCCCCGCATCAACTCGCCGCCGACTTCGAAGAACAGGTCGAGCGGCGCGAGCCAGCGCAGCTGCGCGCCGTCGTCGCGGTACTGATTCGCGAGCATGGCGCGGTAGGGCAGCGGCTGATCGACGAAATCCCAGTTGTGCGCGTGCTTCTCGTTGAGGTAGCCGATGCCGGAGAAGAACCGTCCGCCCTTCAGGGTGAAGCCTTCGGGCAGGCTCGTCGTCTGGATGAACGCCTCTTCGACTTCGGCCTCGTTCTCCGGCGTGAGCGCGACGGTGAGGCTGCCATACAGCACATGGTCGATGTTGGCCGAGAAGTTGACCTCGGTTTCACCGAGCGAGAGCCCGCGCTCGCCGGGCGCGGTCTCCTCGCCGAGCGCGAAGCCGCGGATCATGTAGCCGCCGGGGTCCTGGGACAGCGAGGCCGCCGTGCCGTTGAGGATCACGCCGATCGCCGGGTTGAACGCGGAGGCCGACGATGCGGTCGCGGGCGAGGGCCGGGCCGCCGCCGCGGCGGGCGGCGCCGCGAGGCGCTTCTCGAGGTCGCCCATCCGCGCCTCGTAGGCCTGGCGCAGCGCCTCGATCTGGCGCGCGTATTCGGCGCGCATCTGGCGCATCTCCTCGCGCAGCGCGGCGACGTCGGATTGCTGCGCGTGCGACGGCGGCGCCGCAAGGAACGTCGCGGCGAATGCGGCGATCGGAAGGAAACGATGGGCCGGCGCGGCGTTGCGCCGCGCCCGAACGGGAACCGACATGGCGTGTCTCCAACGAATGAGGCCGGCGCCGCATCTCGCGCGGCGCGTGGGGTCGGTCGCTCAGACGGTGGATTCGGGCGGGGCGCGCGCCGCGAAAGGGGCCGGGCCGCGTGAGCCGGAAATATCCGCGGCGACGAGGCGGACCGAGGCGCCGCAGGCGAAAGGCGGCGGCGGTACGGCGACGAAGGGCGCCGGTAGCGCCGCGCCGGCGGTGCCGTGCGCCATCCAGATCGGGCAGTCGTGCTTGGGCGCGGGAGGCGCGCTGTCCGGCTCGCCGGGCGCTGCGATCGCGGGGGAGACGAGATGGACGTGCGGCGCGACGACGAAGGCGTTGAGGGCGAGCGCGGCGATCGCAAGCAGGTGCCCCGCGCGCCCGATGGCGCCGCGGCGGCGCAGGATGCGGATCAGCACTCCACCCGGCATCTACCCCGTCCCCCGTGGACAGAATGTTACTTTATATCGTTACGTTCCGGGCGATCAAGACGCGCATTGAAGAGAGATGCCAGACGGCCTGTAAGCCGGGTTCTGTCGAGGATGGCCATTCATCTGGGACGCCCGTTGCCGGACGCCTCGCGCGACCCACCCGGGCGGCGGCGCGGAAACGCGCCTGCGGAGTTTCCCCCGCGCGCCGCCCCTACTCGGTCTTGCTCCCGGTGGGGTTTGCCGTGCCGTCCCCGTCGCCGGGGACGCGGTGCGCTCTTACCGCA
>DASWLB010000299.1:0-6999 GCA_036396315.1 Alphaproteobacteria bacterium | reverse complement strand
AGCTGGCGCCCGGCCCAGGTGAACGCATCGCCCACCCCCTGCCAGAACTCGCCCGGCCCGATGCCGAGCGCCGTGAGCACCAGCCCGACGACCAGGCACAACAGGACGAGACGGATCAGGTTTCCTAGGGTGAAGGCGCCGCGCACGAGTCCGGCCCCGAGTTCCCGGCGATACGAAGACGCGCACGATAGGCGCTCGCCCGGACCCAAGCAACTGGCGCAGGTTTCGGCTGGGTGCTAGATACCGGCGGCCTGACGTAGGGAGTGACGCACGTGGCCGGGAAGGGTCGCCGCCACAAGGAGGACACGGTGCTCGCGCACGCGGGAAGCAATCCCCGCGCCAACCACGGCATCGTCAATCCGCCGGTCTATCACGCCTCGACGATCCTCTCGCCGACCTTGGCCGAGCTGCGCGGGCGCGCGCAGCGCCGCTTCGAAAAGGGCGCCTACACCTACGGCCGCCACGGTACGCCGACGCACGGCGCCCTCGAGGAGGCGGTCGCCGCGCTCGAGGGCGGCTATCGCGCGGTCGCGCTCGCCTCGGGCCTCGCCGCGATCGACGCGGCGATCCTCGCCTTCGTCAAGGCGGGCGATCACGTACTGATGGTGGACACGGTCTACGGCCCGGCGCGGCGCTTCTGCGAGGCGTTCCTCAAGCGCTTCGGGGTCGAGACCACGTTCTACGATCCGCTCGTCGGCGCCGGCATCGCTCGCCTGATCCGCGACACCACACGCGTCGTTTACACGGAATCGCCCGGCTCGCTCACCTTCGAGATGCAGGACATCCCGGCGATCGCCGCGGCCGCCCACGCCGCCGGCGCCGTCGTGCTGATGGACAACACCTGGTCGGCGGGCGTGTACTTCAAGCCGTTCGACCACGGCGTCGACGTGTCGATCCAGTCCGGCACCAAATACATCGGCGGTCATTCCGACCTCATGCTCGGAACGATCACCACGACCGAGGAGCATTGGCGCCGCGTGCGCCAGTCGGCCGCCGATCTGGGCGCGCCGTCGGGGCCCGACGACATGTATCTCGCGCTGCGCGGGCTGCGCACCATCAAGGTGCGGATGGCGCGGCACCAGGAGACCGGGATCTTGCTCGCGCACTGGCTCGCCAAGCGGCCCGAGGTCGCGCGCGTGCTGCACCCCGCACTGCCCCACGATCCCGGCCATTCGCTGTGGCGCCGCGACTTCACCGGTGCCTGCGGGCTGTTCTCGGTCGTGCTCCAGCCGACGACCGAGGCGCAGCTCGCCGCGATGGTGGACGGACTCGAACTCTACGGCATGGGCGCGAGCTGGGGCGGGTTCGAGAGCTTGATCCTGCCAAGCGATCCGTCGGCGTCGCGCAGCGCGACTCAATGGTCGGCGCCCGGCCCGCTGGTGCGCATCCATGCCGGGCTCGAGGACCCCGAGGACCTGATCGCCGACCTCGAGCGCGGCTTCGAGCGCCTCGCCCATGGCTGACCAAGCCGCGATCGACGCGCTTCTGTCCGGCATCAAGTTCGACGAGCGCGGCCTCGTGCCCGCCATCGCCCAGCAGCACGACACCGGCGAGGTGCTGATGATGGCGTGGATGGACCGCGACGCCATCGCGCGCACGCTCGAAACCGGCCAGGTGCATTACTGGTCGCGCTCGCGCGCCCGCCAGTGGCGCAAGGGCGAAACCTCGGGCCACACGCAACGGCTCGTCGAATTCCGCATCGACTGCGACGCCGACACGATCCTCGTGCGCGTCGACCAGACGGGCGTCGCCTGCCACACCGGACGGCGGAGCTGCTTCTTCACGCGGGTGAAGGACGGACAACTGGAAACGATCGCGGAGTGATCCGTCCGCCCGGCCGGCGGCGCCTTTCCCCGGCTTGACAGACTTCGTTCCGTCGCCTCATATATCGCCGTCGTTGTATTTCACGGTATATAACGAAACGCGAGCCGCATGAATTTGGTCAGAACGTTCCGTTCCTTGGCCCTTGTCGCGCTGGTCACGTTACTCGCGGCGCCGGTTCAGGCGATGGCCGCGGACCTCGTCGTGTTCGCAGCCGCAAGCCTCAAGAACGCGCTCGACGACATCGCGGCGCAATGGCAGCGCGAGACGGGCAAGACCGTGCGCATCTCCTATACGGCAAGTTCGGCTCTCGCCCGCCAGATCGAGATTGGCGCGCCGACACAGCTTTTCATCTCGGCCGATCTCGAATGGATGGACTACCTTGCGCAGCGCGACCTGGTGAAGCCCGACACACGCGCGAACCTCCTCGGCAACCGAATCGTGCTGATCGCGCCAAAGGAGTCGAACATCGCCCTGTCGATCGCGCCCGGCTTCCCGCTCGCATCGGCGCTTGCCGGCGGCCGGCTCGCGATGGCCAACACCGACGCGGTGCCGGCCGGCACGTACGGTAAGGCGGCGTTGCGGAAGCTCGGCGTTTGGGACCAGGTCGAGGCCCGCGTCGCGCAGGCGGAGAATGTGCGCGCGGCGCTCGTGCTGGTGTCGCGCGCCGAGGCGCCGCTCGGCATCGTGTACCAGACCGACGCGGCGGCCGATGCGAACGTCCGCATCATCGACACGTTCCCGGAGGATACGCATCCGCCGATCGTGTATCCGGTGGCGCTGACGGCAGCCGCAAGTCACCCGGACGCGGCGTCGTTCCTCGCCTATCTGCGCTCCCTGGCGGCGCGGTCAATTTTCGAAAAGCGGGGATTCACCGTGCTGTCCCCGTCCCCGCGTCGCGGCACGTCGTGAGCGCGAACCGCGCCGCGTGCTGACACCGCTCGAGATCGAGGCGCTGTCCACCAGCCTGCGCGTCGCCGGGCTTAGCACGATTGCAAGCCTGCCGTTCGGGATCGCGATCGCCTGGCTGCTCGCCCGCACATCGTTTCCCGGCCGCGGGCTGCTCAACGGTTTCATTCACCTGCCGCTGGTCCTGCCGCCGGTCGTCGTGGGTTACGTGCTCCTGCTCCTGCTCGGCCGCCGAGGACTCGTCGGGTCGTGGCTGTACGATGCGTTCGGCGTCACGCTGGTCTTCACCTGGCAGGGCGCAGCGATCGCCTCCGCCGTGATGGCATTTCCCCTCATGGTGCAGGCGATCCGGCTGTCGCTCGAGTCCGTCGACCACGGCCTCGAGGCGGCGGCCCGCACGCTCGGCGCCGGCCCGGTCGGGGTGTTCGCGACGGTCACCTTGCCGCTGATCGCGCCCGGCATCCTGACCGGGTCGATCCTTGCCTGGGCGCGCAGCCTGGGCGAGTTCGGCGCCACCATCACCTTCGTGTCGAACATCCCCGGCGAGACGCGGACCCTGTCCAACGCGTTCTTCGCGCTGAGCCAGGCGCCGGGCAACGAGGAGGCGATCGTGCGGCTCCTCGTGATCTCGATCGTCATCGCGCTCGTGGCGCTCCTCGCCGCCGAGATCCTCGCGCGCCGCGTGCGCCGGCGCATCCGGGGGACGAGCCGTGCTTGAGGTCGACGTCGCGCGGCGCCTCGGCGCGTTCCGCATCGAGGCACGCTTCGCCACAGGGCCGTCGATCGTGACCGCCCTCTTCGGCCGCTCGGGCGCGGGCAAGTCCTCCATCGTCAATATGCTCGCCGGGTTGCTCAGGCCCGATCGTGGCCGCATCGCCGTGGACGGGACGGTGCTGTTCGACTCCACCTCGGGCGTCGACTTGCGCCCCGAACGCCGCCGCCTCGGCTATGTCTTTCAGGACGCGCGGCTGTTCCCGCACATGATGGTGCGCACCAACCTGGAATACGGGCTCCGCCGCGCCCCGCGCGGAGAGCGCCGCGTGTCGCTCGACCAAGTCGTGTCGGTGCTCGGAATAGAGCCGCTGCTCCAACGGCGCACGCACGAGCTTTCGGGCGGCGAGCGCCAGCGCGTCGCGATCGGCCGCGCGCTCTTGGCGAACCCGCGGATTCTCCTGATGGACGAGCCGCTCGCCCAACTCGATGCGCCGCGCCGCCACGAGATCCTCACCTTCATCGAGCGGCTGCGCGAAAGCTTTTCGGTGCCCATCGTCTATGTCAGCCACGCGATGGAGGAGGTCATCCGCTTGGCCGACTGGCTCGTGCTGGTGTCGGACGGCCGGGTCGCCGCGACGGGGCCGGTCGAGGAGCTGTTGAGCCGCCTCGACCTTCGCCCGCTCACCGGCCGCTACGAGGCGGGCGCCGTGCTGACCGCCAAGGTCGCCGGCGGCGACGAGGCGTTTGGGCTGACCAACCTCGCCTTCCCCGGCGGGGTTCTGCGCGTCGCCAAGCTCGATCTGCCGAAGGGATCGGAGGTGCGGCTCCGCATCCGCGCCCGCGACGTGTCGCTGGCACTCAGTCGACCAGAGGATTTGAGCATTCTCAATGTGTTCAAGGGAATCGTGAAGGAACTAGGCGAAGACGCTACGGACGAGGACGGCAGCCAGATCGACGTGCTGCTCGATGTCGGTGCGCCGCTCTGGGCGCGCATCACGCGGCGTTCGGTCCACGACCTCGGTATCGCACCGGGTCGCGAGGTGTTCGCGCTCATCAAGTCGGTCGCGCTCGATCGCCACGCGCTCGGGCTGCGGCCCGCGACCGACCGGGTTGGAACGTAGCCTCGCCCCTACGCCGCCTTCGGCAATCGGCCGCGGTCGTGCTTCTTCGTGTAATCGACCTCGGGCCCGATGGGGACGATGCCGAGCGGGTTCACGTTGCTCTGCCCGCCGTAATAGCCCTTCTTGAATTTTTCGATGTCGAGCGTCTCGCCCACGTCGGGGTGCTGGTACAGCTCGAGCATGAAGTTGAACAAGTTCGGGTAGTCGCGCAGCTGGCGCAAATTGCACTTGAAGTGGCCGTGATAGATCGGGTCGAAACGCACCAGCGTGGGGAATGCGCGCCAGTCGGCCTCGGTGATGCGCGTGCCGCACAAGTAGCGGCTCTTGTCCAGGATCTGCTCGCAGCGGTCGAACCCGACGAACACGCGCCGCGCGGCCTGCTCGTAGGCCTCCTGGCTGCGCGCGAAGCCGGCGCGATAGACGCCGTTGTTGATGTGGCCGTAGACGAGCTCGTTGATTTCGTCGATCTGCGCACGCAGCTCGGCCGGGTAATAGTCCGTCGAATCGTTGGTGAAGGCGTTGAACTCCGAGTTCAGCATCCGGATGATCTCGGAGGATTCGTTGTTCACGACGACGCGCGTCTTCTTGTCCCACAGGGTCGGCACGGTCACGCGGCTGGTCGAATTCGGATCGGATGCCGAATAGACCTGATGGAGACGGAACCAGCCGTCGATCGGCTCGATCCCTTCGACGCCGGGCTTCGAATAGCTCCAGCCCTGGTCGCGCGGCCCGTCGGCGTAGGAGATGGAAATGACGTTGTCGAGCTTTTTCAGCTTGCGGAAGATCGCCGCGCGATGTGCCCACGGGCACGACCAGGCGACGAACAGGTGATAGCGCCCAGGCTCGGCTTTGAAGCCCGACGAACCGTCCGCGGTGACCCGCTTGCGATACACCGATTCGGTGCGCTGGAATTCGCCGGAACGCGAATAGCGGAATCGTTCGTCGTCGTTCGTCCACGTGCCGTCGATCAGCATTCCCACGTTGCGCTCTCCCGGTCCAATGGGTCTCGTCCTGTGGATAAGGATCGCGCGTTGCCCGCTTGTGGTCAACTCGCGCGGGCGGCAAGATGAACCAAATTCCGGCCCAATTCTCGGGGGAAGATCGCCGGATACCGCGGCCGCGCACTTTGGGGAAGACCGCCGTGCCGAGGAAGAGCTATCGACCGCGCCGGCGCAACACCTCGCGTGTGAGCGTCGTCTTGGTTTTCGGGATCGTGGCGACCCTGTTCGCCTTCGCCGTCGCGTCCGGCCAGTTCGACCGCATGGCGACCGGCCTCAACGCAATTTACGAGGATTTGCGCCTCGGGGGCGCGTGAGCGCCGACCGCTCCGCCATCATCGCCTTCGACCAAAGGGCGCGCTCCGGTGTAGCGCCGCCGCCGCATCCCTTTGCGGTCGACGGTCGAGGCGCGCATGGAAAGCCGGAAACTTCTCGCCGAAGCGGAACAGCGTGCCGAATGGGTCGCGGCCGGCGTGGCGCTATTGGTGTCGGAGGACCTGCTCAAGGCCGCCGGCGAGGACACAGGCGCCCACTGGTCTCTGGTGCGCGATGCGCCGATCCGCGGACACCGCGAGCCGGTACGCATCTACACGGATTTGGCTGGCCTCAACAGTCCGTAAACGAGCCTGCTTGGTAGGTGCCCTCGGCCCATCCCCGCGTCAGGTAATAGAGCCGGCTGGTCGACATCGCGCTGCCTTCGTTGGCAAAGGCGGCGACGCGCGTCCCGCCCTCGACGGCTTCGAGATGGGCGCCCCACAGCGACCGCGCGCCTTGCCGCTGCCCGCGCACCACGGTGAGCCGGCCACGCCCGCCGTCGGGCTCGACGCCGCCTGCCAGCCAGGCGGGCATCAACAGGTTGTGGATCGCCTTACAGCGCTCGATCTGGGTGCGGAGCCGCTCATAGACCACCGGAAGCGGCGCGTTCACCACGAAATCGGGTGGCGCGCTCGGCGGTGCGGCGCTAGGGGTCTCCAGTCCGTCCGCGCTGCATGCGACGACGGCTACGGCGAGCGCGGCACCGACGGCAAACCGTCCGATAAAGGCACGCGGTGCGCCGCTCACAAGGGATTCCAGGTGTGCTCGCGGGTGAAAACGATGTAGCCGACGTTGGCGCCGGCGCGCAGCCCGACGCCCGTGCGGATCGGTGCGATGACGACGTCTCCCGATTGCAGGTAGTTCACGCTCAAGCCGGCGACGAAATAGAAGCTGCCCTCGACCCCGGGGTAACGCTGGTACAGCTGGTCCGCCGTCCGCAAGTTGTAGATCAGAGCGAAGACCTTGGATGCGTTGCCGCCGAGGTCGAAGCCGATCGTCGGCCCCTGCCAGAAGATCGGACGCGTCGCGCTGCCCTTGCGATTGAGCTCGCCCTTGCCGTAGCGCAAGCCGATGGCGATCGCCCCGCCCGCCTCCTCGCCCACGATGTAGGCGTTTGGCCG
>DASWLB010000298.1:0-3718 GCA_036396315.1 Alphaproteobacteria bacterium | reverse complement strand
GCCGATCGTGGTGTTGATCGCGAAACGCGCGAGCGTCGTTCCCGCGTCCTCGGGCTCGGCCTGCAGAAGGTCGTTCGCGAGCCGCACCGGCGAGCGCAGATTGCGGAAGAAGTCGCGCATCGACCGCTTGGCCGGCCCCGGCGTGACCGTGCCGTAGAACCAGGCGATCGGGCGCAGCAGGAACTGGTCGAGGATGTCGTTGAAGCGGAAGATCGCCCGGTTCATCCCCTCGAGCGGATCGTCGATCTCCTCGGGCAGGCGCGCGGCGACTTGCGGCCCGGCGGCGGGAGCGACATCCGCCGGCGCTTGCGGCGCATCGGCGAGGAACGGGAAGCGCGCGGCGGCGCGCGCCCGGATCTCGGCGCCGTACCCCGGCATCGCGCGGGAAGCCGCGGCGACGATCTCGCCGGCAAGGTCGGGGCGCGTCGCGATGCCCTCGACGACGGCGGCGTCGATCGCGGTGAGCGCGTGCTCGCGCCCGCGGCTCTCGATGAAGCGGCCGACCGTGGGATCGCCGGCCCGCGCCGCGCTCGTCGCGGCGCGCTGTTCGGCCGCGCGACCCGAGCGCGCCGCGTCCTCGATGCGTTGGGCGAGATGGTCCGGCAGCACCGCCCGCGCCGGCCCCGGCGCGCCGCAGACGAGGGCGGCGACGACGAGCCCGGCAGCGCGCCTCATGGGCGCGGCCGCCACCGATCGGCGAGCTTCTCGGCCTGGGCGATGTCGTCGGGCGACATCTGGGCGGCGAACGACCGGCGCTGCGCGTCGGCGCGCTCGAGCCCCTGGCGCGCGGCCAGCACGGTCCACATCATCGCCTGCACCGGATCGCGCGCGACGCCTTCGCCCGCGGCATAGCGCCGGGCGAGCGCCGCCTGGGCCTGGGCATAGCCGCGCTCCGCCGCGCGGCGGAACCAGGACGCCGATTGGCCGAGATCGCGCGCCACGCCCTCGCCGTCGCGATGCATCTTGCCGAGGTTGTACTGGGCGCGCACGTCGCCCGAATCGGCCGCCTTGCGGATCCAGCCGACCGCCTGGGCAGGGTCGCGGGCGACGCCGAGACCGTAGGCATACATCTTGCCCAGCGTGTATTGCGAGCGGGCGAGCCCCTGGTCGGCGGCGCGGTGCATCCAGGCGAGCGCCTCGCGGTAGTCGGCGGCGACGCCGTCGCCCGCGATCAGGCTGTTGGCGAGGTTGTGCTGGGCCGGCGCGAACCCCTTGTCGGCGGCGTGGCGCCACAGCTCGACCGCCTTGGCGTCGTCGCGCACGACGCCCTTGCCCTCGTCGTAAAGGACGCCGAGGTTGTAGGTCGCGCGCGCATCTCCGGCCGCGGCGAGGGGGCGCCAGGCGGCAAGTGCGGCGGCGAAGTCGCCCCGCTGGTAGGCCTCCCACCCCGCCTCGAAGTCGGCCCGGGCCGGAGACGCGGCGAGGAGCGCCAGCGCGAGCGCCGCCGTCAATCGCCGAGGAACGCGCACGCCGGTCATCTCCGCCCTCCCTTGGCCTAGCGCGAAGCCGCCATCTTATCGGTGCGCGCCCGCAACCTCTCGATCAACCCGTTGAGGCTGTTGCGCTGCAGGACCGACGCGAACTCGTCGCGCTGCGTGACCGCCATGCTGACGCCCGACACCGCGATGTCGATGATGCGCGGATCGTTGTCCGCGACCCGCACCCGCCAGGCCGCCTCGATCGGCGGGCCCGACGGCCGCTCGATGCGGGTATTCACGATCATGTCCTTGTCGCCGGCCGGGCGCTCCGAGACGACGGCGAGCGTCTCGCCCGCGTAGCCGCCGAGCCGGGACGAATAGACCTTGAGGATGTATTCCGAGAAGGCCTGCATGTACTCGCTCTGCTGGTCCGGGCTCGCCGTGCGCCAGTGGCGGCCGAGCACGAAGCGGCCGATGAAGGCCATGTCGAACCCTTCGACGAGCAGCTTGCGCAGGCGCGCCTCGCGCGCCTCGAGCGCGAGGCCGGGCGTGCGCAGGCTCGCGATCGCCTCCTCGCCGAGCTTCTTGATGTGCTGCGAGGCGACGCCGTGGGCAACCGTGTCGGCAGCGGCGGAGGGCGCGCCGAAAACGGCCGCGAGCACGGCGATCAATGCGAGAACGATGCGGCGATGCACGTCCGGCAGCCCCGATTTCCCCGCCCACTGCCGGGGCGGCGGCGCCATGTTTCCATCCGGCGGCCCGGATGGCAACCCGGATTCCGAGGCCTCCGGACGGACCGCTTAACGCAGCGGCCGGGCGCAGCCGAAATACTCCTGTCCGTTCCGGCTCAAGGTCGCGGTCATCGGGAAGGACCAGCCGGTCGTCCGATCGATGCAGCCCTTGGTTTCGACCACGAGGGCGGCACCGCCGGCACGGTAGGTGATGCGGCCGAAGCCGCGATCGATCCCGCGCTCGGACGGCGCATCGACGATCCGCCCGCCCGCGCCGTCCACGGTCATCCGGCCGCCGGGCGCGATCTCGACCGACCAGGCGGGATCGTGGCCGGCGGCGCGGAACTCCACGCCGCGGATGCGCGCCTCCTGCCAGGGCGCCTCGGCCGCGTTCGCGCGGCACTGCGAATAGGTGACGGCGCGGGTCTGCAGCACAGCGTCCTCGCCCCGGCTCCAGAACGCCAATGTCGCGTCGCCGTAGCGCGCGCCGGAGGCCGACGCGCGTCGCTGCAGGTGGGCTTCGCGATCGGGAAGGTACAGCCGTATCCCGTCGCCCTCGGCGCGCGCGGCGAAGCGGATGCCGTCGCACACATAGGCCGTGAGCGGCGCCGCCTCGCGCGATTGCGGCGCGAGGCAGCCGGCCAGGGCGGTAATGCACGGGATGACTCCGATCCAGGTTGTCCGCATCACTCCGCCGCCTCCCGCCGCTGGTCGGCGCGGCCGTACCCGCCGCCGCCCGGCGTCTCGATCACGAACACATCGCCCGGGTTCATCTCGAGCTTGGCGGTGCCGCCGAGCGGCTCGACCGTGCCGTCGGCGCGCTCGACCCGGTTCCGTCCGACCGCGCCCGGCTCGCCGCCCGCGAGGCCATAGGGCGGCACGCGGCGGTGGCCGGACAGGATCGCCGCCGTCATCTTCTCGCGGAAGCGCACGCGCCGCACCACCCCGTCGCCGCCGCGGTGCGCGCCCGCCCCGCCCGAGCCGCGCCGGATGGCGAAGCTCTCGAGGATCACCGGGAAGCGCCATTCCAGCACCTCGGGATCGGTCAGGCGCGTGTTGGTCATGTGGGTGTGGACGGCCGACGCCCCGTCGAAGTCGGGCCCCGCCCCCGCCCCGCCGCAGATCGTTTCGTAGTATTGGCGCGTCGCGTCGCCGAAGGTGAAGTTGTTCATGGTGCCCTGCGCCGCGCCCATGACGCCGAGCGCGCCGAACAAGGCGTCGGTGATCGCCTGCGCGGTCTCGACGTTGCCGGCGACGACGGCCGCCGGATATTTCGGCGCGAGCATCGAGCCCTCGGGCACGACGACCTTGAGCGGCTTCAGGCATCCGGCGTTCAGCGGGATGTCGGCGTCGATCAAGGTGCGGAACACGTAGATCACCGCCGCCATGCAGATCGCGGTCGGCGCGTTGAAGTTCGAATCCTGCTGCGGCGAGGTGCCGGCGAAGTCGATGGTGGCCGCCCGCCGCGCGCGGTCCACCGCGATCGAAACGCAGATCTTCGCGCCCGAATCCATCTCGTATGCGAAGCGGCCGTCCTCGAGCCGGTCGAGCACGCGGCGCACGGACTCC
>DASWLB010000297.1:0-4177 GCA_036396315.1 Alphaproteobacteria bacterium | reverse complement strand
GTGCACGGCGTGGCCCTCTGCGGCGAGGAGCGGCGTCACGCGCTGCCAGCACCAGCCGCCGTGCCAGGCGCCGTGCACCAGCACGAAGGTGTTCTTGCGCCCCTGGGCGCGCGCAGGGCGATCGCCCGACGCGGCCTGCGCGAGGATCGCCGCGCCGCCGGCGGCGGCGAGTCCGCCCATCTGGCGCATGAAGCGGCGACGCGGCACGCGCGCACCGCGCAATTCGGGTTCTGTCGTCGATGAAGTGGGGCGCTCGCCCATTGGGGTCCTCCTCCCGCGTTGCGGCTTGTTCTGTCGATCGCGGACCCGGCACCCCGGCGCGATCCCTGCCGCGGCGATACCGCATTATCGCGCCGCTTCTCGCGCTCCGCAAAGTCCCGCCCGTGCACGAAATCGTGTCCGAGGGCGGTCGCGTTGCGGCTCCCCGGTCGGTGGTATAGGCTCGACCGTCTGGCCGCGGTTTGCCGCCCAATCACAACCTGTCTGGGAGGATTGCGATGAGGCCCCGGATTCTTTCGCTCGCCGTTCTCGGCGCGCTTGCCGCCACCCCGCCCGCCGCGGCGCAGGACAAGGTCCTCAAGTTCGCCGCGTTCCCGCCGCCCCAGGGCGCGCTGATCGCCGACGTGCTCGGGCCCTGGGCCAAGGCGGTCAACGCGGACCTCAAGGGCGTCGCCGAAGTAAAGCTGTTCCCGGGCGGATCGCTCGGGCGCAACCCGGTGCAGCAGTACAAGCTCGCGATGGATAAGGTCGCCGAGATCGCCTACATCGTGCACGGCTACACGCCCGGCCAGTTCCCCGACGCGACGATTTTCGAGCTGCCGTTCCTCGTCGACAATTCGCTCGAGGGATCGGTCGGCCATTGGCGCATGCACGAGCGCGGGCTGATGCGCGGCTACGGCGACGCCAAGATTCTCGGGCTGTTCTCGATCCCGCCCCAGTCGCTGCAGACGACCTTCCCGGTCAAGACGGTGGA
This sequence comes from Alphaproteobacteria bacterium, assembly GCA_036396315.1. Lineage (GTDB taxonomy): Bacteria > Pseudomonadota > Alphaproteobacteria > MPNO01 > DASWLB01 > DASWLB01. The sequence continues at coordinate 3,204 of DASWLB010000297.1, read as the reverse complement.
CGATCTCAAGGGCCGCAAGATCCGCGCCGCCGGGCCGTTCCAGAGCGCTTCGCTCGAGGTGCTGGGCGCGACGCCGGTGAGCGGCATCACGGTCGCGCAGGTGGCGGAGTCGGTCAGCCGCGGCGTCATCGACGGCACGCTGTCGGACTGGAACGGCATGTACGCGTTTCGCCTGGTCGGCGTGACCAAGCATCATTTCGAGGTGCCGCTCGGCACGGCGGCGGCGGGCGTCGTGATGAACAAGGAAGTGTATGACGCGCTTCCCGCCAACGCGCGCGCCGCGATCGACAAGCACAGCGGCCTGGTGCTGTCGCGCAAGCACGGCGTCGAATTCGATGCGCGCTACACCGAGAACATCGAACGGGCCAAGAAGGACCCGTCGCACAGCTTCGTGTTTCCTTCCGCCGCCGATCGCCGCGCTATCGCTGCTCGCCTCAAGCCCGTCACCGAGAAGTGGATCAAGGAGAATCCGGAAGGGCAAAAGCGCTACGACGCGCTGGTCGCGATCGTCGAGGACGTCCGCAAGGGCCGCTGACCCGTCGCGACCTTTCGTCCAGATTCGGGGACCGCCGGGCGGCGCATGAGGGCCCTCGTCGCGCTCGAGGCGCGCATCGTCCGGTGGACCCGTGCGATCGCCCTCTTCGGACTCGCGGCGCTGCTCGTGGTGTCGGGCGCGACGATGCTCGACGTCGCGCTGCGCTGGTTGCTCAACCGTCCCATCAAAGGGCTGATCGACATCACCGAGCTCGCGGTCGCGATCGTGCTCGCCGCCTGCCTTCCGGTCGTCGTCGCGCAACGCCAGAACATCACCATTCGTTTCCTCGGCCGCGGGCTCGGCGTGAGCGCGACGCGCTGGCTGGACGCATTCGGCTCGGCGGTCCTGTTCGTTTTCGTCACGCTCATCGCCTGGCAGCTCGCGGTCTACACGGTCGAGCTTGCGCAATCGAACCGGACGACCTGGCTTCTGCGCATTCCGGTGACGCCCTATTGGGCGGTCGCGACGGCGATCTGCGCGCTCTGCGTGCCGGTCCAGGCGGTCGCGACCGTCGCCGACGTCGCGCGGGCGATCGTCGGCGCTCCCCCGGCGCGCGAGGGCGCGCCCGCCCCCGTAGGCGGGGAGGTTCCGCCGTGACCGATCCCCTGACGGTCGCGATCCTCGCGATCGCCGGCATGTTCGTGCTCATCGCGCTGCACGTGCCGATAGGCGCGGCGATGGGCATCTCGGGTTTCGTCGCCTTCGGGGTGAGTTCGGGATTCGCTCCGGCCGTGAGCCTGTTCGGTACCGAGGCGTCGTCGGCCATCGCCAATCTCGACCTCGCGGTGATTCCGCTGTTTCTCCTCATGGGGAGCTTCGCGACGGCGGCGGGGCTGTCGGCCGACATCTACCGGCTCGCCTACGCGCTTCTCGGCCACCGCAGGGGCGGGCTCGCGCTCTCGACCATCGTCGGCTGCGCCGGATTCGGCGCGGTGTGCGGATCCTCGGTCGCGACCGCGGCGACCATGACGACGGTCGCGCTGCCCGAGATGCGGAGCCGCGGCTACCGCCCGACGCTCGCGACCGGCTGCATCGCGGCCGGCGGCACGCTCGGCATCCTGATTCCGCCCTCGATCATCATGGTGCTCTACGCGATCCAAACGGAGCAGTTCGTCATCACCTTGTTCATCGCGGCGATCGTACCGGGGCTCATCGCCGTCGCGCTGCACACGATCGCGATAGCCGTCGTCGTGCGGCTCGACCGCGGCGCGGGGCCGGCCGGGCCGGCGATGAGTTGGGGCGAACGGCTCGCCGTCGTGCGCGACAGCTGGGCCGTCCTCCTGCTCGCGTTCGTCGTCTCCGGCGGCATCTATGGCGGGGTGTTCACGGTCAACGAGGCGGCGGCGATCGGTGCGGCTCTCGCGTTCCTGTTTACGGCGGTGCGGGGGCGCCTGACGCGGCGGGTCCTCGTGGAAAGGCTGCTCGAAACGGCGGCGACGACCGGCATGATCTACCTGATCCTGATCGGCGCCAACGTGTTCACCTACTTCATCACCGCCTCGCAGATGCCCGAGGCCGTCGTCGCCTGGATTCGCGGGCTCGACGCCCCGCCGCTCCTCGTCATCGCCATGCTGCTCGTGATGTATTTGATCCTCGGCAGCGTGTTCGAGACCGTGGCGGCGATGCTGATCACCTTGCCGTTCGTCTTCCCGCTGGTGGTCGGGCTCGGCTACGACCCGATCTGGTGGGGGGTCATCAACGTGATGGTGATCGAGATCGGGATGATCACGCCGCCGATCGGGCTCAACGTGTTCGTCGTGCACGGCATGGCGCGCGACATCGCGATGAAGGTCGTGTTCGCGGGGATCCTGCCGTTCCTCGCGGCGGATCTTGTGCGGCTTGCGATCCTAACCTTGTTTCCGGGGCTCACCCTATGGCTGCCGTCGCTGTTCGGTTGAGGTCCGCCAAATCTGCTATAATTACAATTATTGCCGCGATTTCAGGCAAAGCGAGACGGGACCGCGACCATGATCACGAGCGAGCAGAACGAACGCTGGACGCGCATCGGGGCCGGCACGCCGTGCGGCGAGCTGATGCGGCGCTACTGGCAGCCGCTGTGCCCCTCGGGCGAGCTGACCGCCGAGCGGCCGAAGAAGCGGCTGCGCGTGATGGGCGAGGACCTCGTCGTGTTCCGCGACGCGAGCGGCGAGTACGGCTGCGTCGAGGAATTCTGCAAGCACCGCGGCGTGTCGCTCTATTACGGCTACGCCGAGGACGACGGCATCCGCTGCTGCTACCACGGCTGGAAGTACGACCGCACCGGGCGCTGCATCGACATGCCGTTCGAGCCCACGACCTCGCCGATGAAGAACGAGATCCGTCTCAAGGCCTATCCGGTCGAGAAGCTGGGCGGGCTGCTGTTCGCCTACATGGGTCCCGATCCGGCGAAGGCGCCGCTGCTGCCGCGCTGGGACGTGCTCGCGCGCGAAGACGGCGGCCGCGAGGTCAAGATGTTCCCGACGCACCGCTGCAACTGGCTGCAGATCCAGGAGAACACGGCGGATTCCACCCACACCTATTTCCTGCACGGGCTGATGGACGTGGCGCTCAAGTTGAACCACCCGTTCGCGCCGTACTACCGCCGCCCGATCGAGAAGCTCGACTTCTCGTACTGCGAATGGGGCATCGACAAGGCGATCCACTACGGCGGCGACGTGCCCGAGGTCGAG
>DASWLB010000296.1:0-5177 GCA_036396315.1 Alphaproteobacteria bacterium | reverse complement strand
CGTCGGTCCGTTCATGTCCGTGCCTTCCAGGCCAGCCGCGTCGGGACGATCCTACCGTGCGGCGAAGCCCTGGATGAAGGCGATGAGATCGGCGATCTCGGATTCGCTCAGGTTGAAGTTCGGCATGTTCGGGTGCGAGGTGGAGAGCCAGGCGCGCAGCTCCGCCGGCGAACTCTGGCGTTGCCGGGCGATGACGGCGAAGCCGGGTGCGGCGTCCGTCTGGGCGGCGCCCCTGCGCTCGTCGATCGCATGGCAGGCGGCGCACCATTGGCGGGCCAGCGCCTGGCCCTGCGCCGCATCGGCCGCGTAGGCCTTCGCCCCGAACGCGGCAATCGCCACGGCGGCCGCCGCACCGAGCGCCCGCATCGAAATGGACATGTCCGGCTCCCTCGCTCGCCTGTCGCAGGTGTCATGCACCGGCGCGCGCCTGCGCACATTGATTTGCCTCAATGGCGCCCCACTACGGTTCGATCGGCATCCACGTGCGGCCGAGCTTGCGGTAGCGCCGCTTCACCGCCGCCCAGGCGATGCGATGGGCCGCCTCCTCGCGGCGCGGATCGCCCGAATGCTGACGCCAGGCGGCGTTGAATGCGCCGCGATAGATGTCTTGGGCGTGCGGCGGCAGGTGGTCGCGCACCGCGGGCGGCAGTTCGCTGTTGTCGGCGTAGGGCATGGTCAATCCCTCCGCGTCGGTCATCGCCGGACCCGTTTATAGATCTCGATCACGGCAAGAATGGCGAGGGCAGGCACGGCGAGCGCGATGCCGTCGGCAATCGTCAGCTCCGTGAGGGACAGGAGGTCGCGGAGCCCCGGCACGCCGAGCACGGCGACCTGGAGGATCTGGGTGCCGATCACGGCGCCGATCAGAAGCGGGTTGTGGGCGAGCGGAATGCGGAACGTCGATCGACGCTCGGACCGGCAGTTGAAGCAATGCGCGTTTTCGCACCACACGAGCAGCCAGAGCACCGCCCCCTGCACGGCCGCGTGCGCGACTCCGGCCGACAGCGCGGCCTGGTAATAGAGGAACGCAAGCGTGCCGATCGCGGCCCCGCCGAGCGCCACCTGCTCGATCATGCGGCGGTCGAACACGGGCGCGTCGGCCGGGCGCGGGCCGCGCGCAAGCACCCCCTGTTCGCCCTTCTCGAAGGCGAGTGCCACGTCCTGCATGCCGTTGGTGATCAAATTGAGCCAGAGGAGCTGGACCGGGGTGAGCGGCGGCGGCAGGCCGGACAGGGTGGCGAGCAGCATCAGCAGGATCTCGGCGGCGCCGGTCGAGATGGTGAGCAGGATCACCTTGCGCAGATTGTCGTAGGCGATGCGTCCCTCCTCGATGCCGGCGACGATCGAGGCGAAATTGTCGTCGGTGAGGATCAGGTCGGCGGCGTCGCGCGCGACGTCGGTGCCGCTCCGCCCCATCGCCACGCCGATATCGGCCGCGTGCAGCGCCGGCGCGTCGTTCACGCCGTCGCCCGTGACCGCGACGACGTGGCCTTGGCGGCGCAGGCTCTCGACGATCGCGAGCTTCTGAAGCGGTTCGGTGCGCGCGAAGACGCGGGCGCGGCCGACGGCCGCATCGAGCGCGCCGCCCGAGAGCGTCGCCAGGTCCGCGCCGGTCACGACTTCGCCCAGGTCGTCGGCAAAGCCGAGCTCGCGTGCGATGGCGAACGCGGTCAAGGGGTGGTCGCCGGTGACCATCACGACGCGGACGCCGGCGCGCTGGGCGGTCGCGACCGCCTCCTTCGCTTCCGGTCGCAGCGGGTCGATCAGCCCGGCGATCCCAATGAGCTCGAGGCCGCTCAACGTGTGCTCCGCGGGGGAGGGGACGCGTCCCGACGCGATGGCGATGACGCGGTAGCCTTCGCCCGACAGGCGGCGCGCCGCCTCGAGCGCGCCGTCGGGAACCGTGGCGCACAGCCGCGCCACGGTCTCGGGTGCGCCCTTTACGTAGGCGTGGATCGAGCCGTCCAACTCGTAGAACGCGGCGGCAAGGCGCTTCTCCGGCTCGTAGGGCACGCGGTCGAGGAACGGCCGCGCAGCCTCGCCGGCGCGCCATCCGTGCGCGTCGGCGCGGGCGAAGAACGCGAGATCGACCGCGTCGCCGGCGGCGCCGTCGCCCTGGCCGGCCGGCGGCTCGCTCGCGCGCGCCGCGGCGAAGATCGAGGCGCGCGCCGCCGGATCGTCGAGCGCCACCTCGCCCGCGCCGGGCAGCCACAGCCGGTCCAGGGTGAGCCGGTTGAGCGTCAAGGTTCCGGTCTTGTCGGTGGCGATCAGGGTGCAGGCGCCGAGTCCCTCGACGGCCGGCAATTGCCGCACGACGACGTGCCGCAGCCCCATCCGGTGCATGGCGATCGAGAGCGCGACCGTCATGGCGACCGGCAGTCCCTCGGGAATCGCCGAGACGGCGAGCGCGACCGCGAGGAGGAAGATGTCGCCGGCTTCCGCTCCGCGCGCGACCTCGAGCGCGGCGATCGCCGCGATGATGCCGACCATCCCGACCGCGACGTGGCGGGTGAACCGCGCCATGCGGCGGGTCAACGGCGTCGGCGGCTCGGGCGTCTCGAGCGCGGCGGCGAGACGGCCGACCTCGGTGCGCCGGCCGGTGGCGACGACGACGGCGAGGCCGCGCCCGGTCTGCACCGTCGTCCCCGCGTGCAGCATCGTCGCGCGATCGCCGAGCGCAGCCTCGCGCGCGACCGTGGCGCCGGAGGACTTGCGCGCGCCGAGCGATTCGCCGGTGAGCAGGCTCTCGTCCACGACCAGGTTGCGCGCTTCGATCAGCCGCATGTCGGCGGCGATCTTCGCGCCGCTCTCGACCTGAACGACGTCGCCCGGGACGAGCTCGTCCGCGGCGATACGGACGGGCGCGCCGTCGCGCCACACCGTCGCCTCGCCCTTGATCAGGGACTTGAGCGCGCGGGCGCGCGTCTCCGCGCGCCATTCCTGATAGGTGCCGATCGCGGCGTTGAGGAGGAGGACGGCGAAGATGAAGGCGGCGTCCGCCGCGTGGCCGATCCCGACCGAAACCGCCCCTGCGGCGAGCAGGAGGTAGATGAAGGGGCTGCGGAACTGCGCGAGGAAGACCCCGGCGACCGTCTTGCCTTTGGGCTCGGGCAGCCGGTTCGGGCCAAAGCGCGCGCGCCGCGCCTCGACCTCGGCCGCGCCCAGGCCCGACCGGGAGCTGCCGAGGCGGGCGAGCGCCTGATCCGCCGGAAGGTGGTGGAAGTCGGCCTGGTCGGGCGCGGTGTTCATGGCTCGTGAGTCCTCGCCGGGCGCGCACGGCCCGGACTTGATTTACATCAAGTCGGGCCGCGCTTCGCGGACGTAATGAGTTCCGAGATGCGCGAGGGATCGCCCCTGCGCTCGCGAACCCGGGGAGGTCCGTCATGAGGGCCAAGGACGTGATGACAACGCGCGTGGTGTCGGTTGCGCCGGACGTGACGGTCAAGGAGATCGCATCGGCGCTCCTCTCGCACCGCATCAGCGCGGTGCCGGTGGTGGACCAGGATGGGCGGCTCGTCGGCATCGTGAGCGAGGGCGACCTGATTCGCCGGGCGGAGACGGGCACGGCGCCCAGTCCCCGCTCCTGGTGGCTCGACTTCGTCACGCCGGCCGAAGACCTCGCCCGCCGCTACGTCAAGGCGCACGGCCGGCGCGCGCGCGACGTGATGACCAAGAACGTCGTCACAGTAAAGGAAGATGCGCCGCTCGCCGAGGTGGCGGAACTCCTCGAGACACGACACATCAAGCGCGTTCCCGTGCTGCGCGACGGCAAGCTGGTCGGAATCGTGAGCCGCGCCAACCTCGTGCAGGGGCTCGCCACGATGCGCTCGCCCGAGCCGTCGGCCGCGCCCTCGGACGAGACGATGCGCCAACGCATCCTGGCCGAGCTCGAGCGCGAGCACTGGTCGGGGATCGGCACGACCAACGTCACGGTCGCCAAGGGCGTCGTCGAGTTCTGGGGCCTGGTCGATTCGAACGACATCAAGGAGGCGACCCGCGTCGCCGCCGAGAACGTGCCGGGCGTGAAGCAGGTCATCGACCGGCGCGTCGTGTCGAAAATCCCGGTGGGGGCATATTGAACGGCGCGGCAAGGCCTGGCCGACCGTTTGGCGCCGAATGACCCGGATCGAGTCGAAAGCACAGGCAGCCGGCGAACGCGTCCGTGTCTGGGACGCGTTCGTCCGCCTGTTCCACTGGGCGCTGGTGGCCGCGTTCACCGTGGCGTTCCTGAGCGAGGACGCAATCGGCCTTCATGTGTGGGCCGGATATGTTGTGGGCATCCTGGTCGTACTGCGGGTGATCTGGGGCTTCGTCGGGCCGAAGCACGCGCGATTCAGCGATTTCGTGTGCGGACCGCGCGCCGCCGCGGCGTATGTCCGCGACCTGCTCACGTTCCGCGCGGCGCGCCAGCTTGGCCATAGCCCGGGCGGTGGGCTCATGGTCATCGTTCTGCTGTTGAGCCTCGCCGCGACGGTCGTTACGGGTCTCGTCGCCTACGCCGCCGAACGCCAAGCCGGCCCGCTGTCCGGCCTGTTTGCAGCGGCACCTGCGGATGCTGCTGCGGAGGTCCGGTCACGAGATCGGGATGGCGACCGGCGCCGGGGCCGATCCCGTTCGGGCGGCGTCGTCGGCGAGGTCATGGAAGAGCTGCACGAGTTTTTCGCGAACTTCACCCTTGCCCTCGTCATCGTGCATGTCTGCGGCGTGCTGTGGGCGAGCCTCGTGCATCGCGAGAACCTGATCCTCGCGATGATCAGCGGTTACAAGCGCCGCTGAGTCCGGCGCTACAGCTCCTCGGCGATGCGCTCCTGGCGTTCGATCTCGTCAATCTCGTAGCCGAGGAAATCGCGCCGCGACAGGATGCCGATCAGCTTGCCGCCCTCGACGACCGGCAGATGGCGGCAGTGGCACGAATCCATGCAGCGCAGCGCCTCGATGGCGGTCTCCGCCGGGCTGACCGTGCGCGGGTTCCGGGTCATGACCTGGCCGAGCGGCGTCGCGTCGGGATCGAGGCCGGGCGCGACGACCCGCGCGATCAGGTCGGTGCCGGTGAAGATGCCTTCGAGCTTGCTGCCCTTGGTGACCAGCACGGAGCGCACGTCGCGCCGCGCCATCTTCTGCGCGGCCTCGCGCACCGTGGCGGTGGCCGGCATCTTGAGAAGCCGTTGGTCGTGGAC
>DASWLB010000295.1:0-1860 GCA_036396315.1 Alphaproteobacteria bacterium | reverse complement strand
AGCGCGTCATTTCATGCCGCGCTGCGCCCGGGATGACAGTGGAGTGAGCCGCGCCCGGGATGACAATCGGCCCTACCCGTGCGAGGCCGGGCCGTAGCGGTGGAGCGAGGCGCCGTTGGCGCGCAGCCAGCGGCGCGAGGCCTCGCGGTCCTCGCAGATGCGGTCGACGATCGACCAGAAACGGCGCGAATGGTTCAGCACCTCGAGGTGCGCCACCTCGTGCGCGACCACGTAATCGAGCACGCGCTCGGGCGCCATGACGAGCCGCCAGGAGAACGACAAATCGCCGCGCGGCGAGCAGCTGCCCCAGCGCGTGCGCGGGTCGCGCACCGCGATGCGGCGGTAGCGCGCGCCGAGCCGCGCCGCCTTCTCGCCGGTGCGCTGGGCGATCGCGCTCGCCGCCTCGGTGCGGAGCCAGCCCTCGACCTGGCCGGCGACGCGCATTTCCTCGCCAGCGACGACGAGCGTGTCCTTGTCGCGCCACACGTCGTCGAACAGCTCGCGCACGTGGCGGATGCGGATCGGCGCGCCGAGATAGGGCACGCGGGAGCCGTCGCGGAACGGCACGCGCGGCGGAATCTCCTTCAGGCGCGATTGCAGCCAGCCCGCCTTGGAGCGCGCGAATTCCACCCCGTCCTCGACCGCCGCGCGGCGCGGCAGCACGAGCTCGACCATTCCGGAATGCGCATCGACCTGGAGCAGGATGCGGCGCGCCCGCGCGCTCCGGCGCAAGCTCACGCCGACGGCCGAACCGTCGGGCAAACGCAACGTCGTCACCTCTCGGCGCCTCCCACGGCGTCCGAACCACACTCTATAATAGTGAGCGCCGCGGGCCGATTCGCGCAACCGAGATCGCGCGCCGCGCGCGAAATTCCGCCGTCATCGTTACGCATTGTTAACCTATAGACACGTACACGGATAGGGTTGGCGGCCATTCGGGGCCGCTTTCGAACGTGACAACTTCGAAGGAGCCTGAAATGGCTGTGAAGTCCAAGAGGTCGCGCAAGCGCTCGCGCGCGAAGCCGACCGCGAAGAAGACGATCCGTCGCCGCCGCCGCTCGGTGGCGTCGAAGGCCGTCGCCCGCAAGACGGTCCGCCGTCGTCGCAAGGTTTCCTCGCGCCGCAAGCAAGGTCAGAAGACCACCGCGAAGCGTCGCACGGTGCGCCGGAAGTCCCGGCGTTCTTCGGCCCGCAAGTCGAAGAAGGTGATCGCGTTCAAGACCCGGTCCCGTCGCCGCTCGCGGCGCTGGGCCTTCCGCAAGGCCGCCTAGCCGGCCGCTTCCCACGCGTTTGGTTGGCAGAAAAGGCGGGGGCCTGCCCCCGCCTTTTCGTTTTGCAGCCTCATCCTTCGAGACGGCGCCTTCGGCGCCTCCTCAGGATGAGGAAGAAAAGAAAAACCACCTCATCCTGAGGAGCGCCCCGTAGGGGCGCGTCTCGAAGGATGAGGTCACACTGGCGCCGTGTCCTTGCGCTTGAGCGCGCCGGCGTAGGTCTTGACCGCCTGCTCGAGGGTGCGGGTGCGGTCGAGGGATTCGCGCGTCTCCTTGGCGTAGGGCGTCGTGTCGAGGAGCCGGTAGGTCTCGGCCGCGCCCCTGTGGAACAACGGCGTCACCCCGACCGACTCGAAGGTCGCGGCGATCTCCTCCATCTCGCCCGCGTAGCGCCAGGCATCGGCCGGCAGGAACGGCACCGAGGCGCGCATGCGCTTCAACAGGTCGGGCTGGCTGTCGGCATATTCCCGCACCACCTCGGCGCTCACGCCCAACGCCTCGGTGGCGGTGAGCACCGCCGCGAACAGGGCGTTCGAGCCCTTGGTGAGGGCGGCGTAGCACATCTTCACCGCCGACGCCCGGCCGGGCT
>DASWLB010000294.1:0-3033 GCA_036396315.1 Alphaproteobacteria bacterium | reverse complement strand
TCGCGGCGCCGCGCGTTGCGCGAAATCAAACTTTCGACCACCATGGACAGTGCGGAGGACGCGATGGCGGGTGTGTTGAGCGGGCGGCGGATCGCGGTGCCGGAGACCCGCGACCTCGACCTGTTCGTCCGGATGCTCGAGCAGCGCGGGGCGGAGACGGTGCGCTGCCCCATGGTCGGCATCGCCGATGCGCCCGATCCGGCCCCGGTCGAGGCATGGCTGCGGCGCTTCGCCGCGGGATCGTGCGAGTTCCTCGTCATCTACACCGGCGAAGGGCTGAGGCGCCTCGTCAGTGCGGCCGGGCGCATCGGACTCAGGGACGCGTTCATCGGCGAGCTGTCGCGGGTGCGCAAGGTGACGCGGGGGCCAAAGCCGGCGCGCGCGCTCCGCGAAATCGGGATGGCGCCGGACCTGCCGGCCGCCGTGCCCACGACCGACGGGCTGATCGCGGCGCTCGGCGGCGAAACACTCGCGGGGCGCACCGTGGGCGTCCAGCTTTATCCGGGCGACGGGCCGCTCCGACTCGTCGCGTTCCTCGAGAAATCCGGCGCGCGGCCCGATCGGGTCGCGCCCTACGTGTACGTGCCCGCGGCCTCCGATGCGCAGGTCATCGACCTGATCGACCGGTTGGCGGCGGGCGCGATCGACGTGATCGCGTTCACCAGCGCGCCGCAGGTGCGCCGGCTCGCCGAGGTGGCGCGGGAAACCGGCCGCGAGGCGGCGCTCGGCGCAGGGCTTGCGCGCACCCGGATCGCCGCGGTCGGACCGGTGGTCGCCGCAGAGATCGCGAAGCTCGGCGCGCGCGCGGAGATCGCGCCGTCGCGCACCTTCGCCTTGAAACCGCTGGTGGCAGCGATCGAGGCGGCGCTCGGTGGGTCCTAGGCCATCGCAGCCGCGGGCACCCGCGTCACCTCGTGGGCGTGCAGCCGGGGCAGCACGTCGCGCCCGAAACGCCGGACCTGCTCCAGCATCAATTCGCCCGGCACCGCGCCGAGGTTGAGATTGACGACCAGCACGTTGGCCCCGGCGTGTTCGCCGAGCTCGATCAGATGGTCGGCGACCTCTTTGGGCGAGCCCCAGGCGAGATGGCCGCTGCGCACCCGCTCCTCGATATCCTTCAATTCGGTGCGGCGGATCTTCTCGCGGTCCATGCCGGCCGAGGCGCGGTTCTCAGGCTTGATGTAATCGTAAGACGTCGCGGTGACGTAGCCGCCGCGGTTGGGCTCGCGGATGCCCGCGAGCGAGCCGTGGTGCCAGAGCGTCTGGTTGAAATAGAGGAAGTACGGCCCGTTCTCGGCGAGCGCCGCATCCTGGCTGTCGGCGACCCAGGCGTCGGTCAGGAGCCCGATCTGGTCCGGCCTGATCGCACGGCCATGGGCGGCGAGCGACTTCGCGAAATAGCCGACCATGTCCCGGGTCACGCCGCGCGAGAACGTCGGGAGCACGGCGCCGAGATCGTACTTGGCGGCCCAATCGATCGTCTCCTTCGAGCCGGTGAAGGGAATCCAGATCGGCGGGTGCGGCTGCTGGTAGGGCCGCGGCCAGATCGCGATGTCCTTGAACGACCAGAACTTGCCCTCGTAGGAGAACACCTCCTCGGTCCACGCCTTCAGGATGATCTCGAACGCCTCCTCGAAGCGGGCGCGCGATTCCGACATCTTGACCTGGAAGACGCCGTACTCGCGCTGGTTGCCGCGCGCGAAGCCCGCGAGCAGGCGCCCGCGCGACATGCAGTCGGCCATGGCGATCTCTTCGGCGATGCGAAGCGGATTGTGCAGCGGGATGAGGTTGCCGAGCTGGAGGAACTTGAGCCGTTCGGTGTGCTGCGCGCCGACCGCGGCCATCATGTTGGGTGCGTTCATCATGCCGTGCACGGTCGTATGGTGCTCGTTCAGCCCGACTCCGTCGAAACCGAGCCGGTCCATCTCCTTCCACAGCGCGATCGAATCCGCATAAGTGCGCGCCGCGATCTCGGGGTCGAAATGCCGGCCGGGCAGCGGGTACGGGATCAGCCGCTCGGCCTTGAACTCGTCGAAATGCCGCGCGTACGGCATCAGATCGAACACGAACACCTTCATCGCACCACGACTCCACTACGGTTTTGCGTCTCTCGTGCCGGCGAAATGGACATGGATTCCGGTCGATCCGCAACCGGAATCGGACGCTGCCAGGGAGCGTTCAGCGGCCGAAGATGTCCTGCAGTTTCCGCGACAGATCGCCCCGGCGGTAGGGCTTGCCGAGGAAGTGCTCAACCTCCGTGAGCTTGTCGCCGCTCCGGAGCGTGCCGGCGGAATAGCCCGACGTGAACAGGACCATCAGGCCGGGCCGCTCGACACGGGCCAGACGCGCCAGCTCGAGCCCGTTCATGCCGCCGGGCATGAGGAGGTCGGTGAACAAGAGGTCGATCTGGGTCGCCGGGTCCTTGATGAGGGCAAGCGCGGATTGCGGGGTCGAGACTTCGATGACCGCATAGCCCAGCGTGTTGAGTTGTTGGACGACCATGGCGCGGACGTCGGCATCGTCTTCGACGACCAGGATCGTTTCGTAGCCTTCGTGCGGCACGGCCGGCGACTCGACCTCCGCGATCACCGCTTCGCGCTCCACGCGCGGCAGATAGATGCGAACGGTCGTGCCGTGGCCGACCTCGCTATACAGCTTGATGTGGCCGTGCGATTGCTTGACGAACCCGAACACCATGCTGAGGCCGAGCCCCGTCCCGCGACCGGCCTCCTTCGTGGTGAAGAACGGTTCGAAGGCCTTGGCGAGCGTCTCGGGCGGCATGCCGGTTCCCGTGTCGGAGACCTCGATCAGGACGAAATCGCCGGGAACGACGCCCGCGTTCAACGCGGCATAGTCGGCATCGAGATGCGTGTTCCTTGTCTCGATCATCAGCTGTCCGCCTTGGGGCATCGCATCCCGCGCATTGGTGACGAGGTTGGCGATCGCCGCGCTCAACTGTGCGGGGTCGATCATCACGGGCCAGACCGCGGGCGCGGTGTCGAGCCGGACCTCGATGTTCCCCTCGAGAATGCG
>DASWLB010000293.1:0-10400 GCA_036396315.1 Alphaproteobacteria bacterium | reverse complement strand
GTAGCAGGTCGCGCCGCTGCCGCAAAGACGGGCAAGCAGGCAGCCCTCGAGCGCCGCGAGCGCGGCGATGACCGACGGGATCGCGGGCTCGATCCGCGACGCGGCCGCGGCGAGTCCGTTGCTCCGTTCCGCGAGCAAGCGCGCGAGCGACGCGGCGTCTTCCGGCGCCTCGGCGAACGGCGCCGGCGTCTGGAACGGCCCTTCGCGCGCGCCATAGACGGCGGCGGAAGGAACCGGCCGAAGCGGATTGGCGAGCACCAGCGCGCAGTCCGGCAGGCGGGGCGCCGGCGCGATCGTCTCGCCGATGCCGGACACGAAGGCGGGCGATGCGTCGAGGCACGCCGGCACGTCGGCGCCGAGGCGGAGCGCGAGCCGCATCAGATCCGGCCGCGGAATGGCGAGGTTCCACAGTCGAAGCAGCCCGGAGAGCGTCGCCGCGGCATCGGCCGACCCGCCGCCGATGCCCGAGGCGACCGGCAGGCGCTTGACCAGCCGAATGCGCGCCCGGGGCTCGATCCCCGCCGCCTCGGCGAGCAGCCGGGCTGCGCGAAGAACGAGGTTGTCGGGTTCGTCCGCGAGCGCGCCGGCGAACGTGCCCTCGACCGCGAGCGAAAGCCGGTCGGCACCCTCGACCGCGACCGTGTCGCCGGTCGCGGCGAAAGCGATAAGGCTGTCGATCAGGTGGTAGCCGTCGGGCCGGCGGCCGACCACGTGCAGATAGAGGTTGATCTTGGCGGGCGCGGATATTCGAAGCGCGGAGGATGGAGCGGTCACGCCGCCGTCAGATGTCCTTTGCCGTGGCGGCGGCGGGCTTGGCCGTTTCGCCGAGGCCGAGCGTCAGCTTGCCACGGATGGTTTCCACGAGATCGGGTTCCGGATCGAGCCCGAGCGCGCGGCGCCACTGGTAGCGCGCCTCCTCCTTCCGCCCGACGCGCCAGTAGGCGTCGCCGAGATGGTCGTTGATGACCGGGTCCTGCGGCTTCAGTTCGACGGCCCGCTCGAGCTGCTTGACCGCGTTCGGATAATCGCCGCGCCGGTAGTACACCCAGCCCAAACTGTCCACGATGTAGCCGTCGGTCGGCCGCAGCTCGACCGCGCGCTCGATCATCTTGCGCGCGCGATCGAGATGGATGCCCTGGTCGGTCCAGGAATAGCCGAGATAGTTGAGGACGTAGGGCTCGTCCGGGTTGAGATCGAGCGCCTTCAGGAGGTCGGATTCGGCGCGCGACCATTGGTTGGAACGTTCGAGCGCGATGCCGCGCGAATACAGGAGACTCCAGTGCCGCTTGGTGACTTGGGGGATGCGCGCGAACGCGCCGTCGTAGGCTTCGACCGACTCGGCGAAGCGCTTGCGCGAGCGCAGCAGGTCGCCAAGGTTGACCAGCGCATCGACGCGGTTCGCCTCTTCGTTCGCCATGGCGCGGAGCTCGGCGATGGCCTCATCCGTCTTGCCATCCGTATCGAGATTGGCGCTGCGACGGAGCCGTGCGAGCCAGCTCAGCGGCGAGGACGGGCTGACCCCGGCATAGACCCGGTTCGCTTCCGCCGTCCGGCCCTGAGTCTCGAGCACGCCGCCGACCATCATGCGCGCGAGGTCGAGATCGGGCCGGAGGTACACGGCGAGGTGGCCGGCGATCATCGATATCTCGGCGGTCTGCTCGCGCGTCAAGGTGCCGCCGATGTTGAGGAACGCCTCGGCGAGCCCTTCCTGCGCCGTCGCCACAATGGGACGCGCCTCGCCGCCTTTTTCGATGCGCGCGAGATGGGGTTCGAGCACGACGGTGTCGGGATTCTCGCTGATGTACTTCGCGTACAGGGCCCGCGCGTCGCCCGTCCGCCCCGTCCGCTCGTACAGCGAGCCCAGCGCCTCGACGATGCGGAGAGCCGACTGCGCGTTGGCGCTCTCGGCCTTTTTGAGGGCAGCGAGAGCGGCGTCGGGCCGGCCGGCGAGGTCCTCGATCAGCCCGACGTGCAGGTCGTGCACCAACGCGAACCCGGGCAGCGCATTCACCGGAGCGAGCGCCGCCACCGCGTCGACGTGGCGGCCGAGTCCGACCAGCGTCCAGGCGCGCGCGATCGGAACGAAGAACGCGTTGAAGCCCTGCACCGGCATGCGGGTCAAACGCCGATGCGCGTCCTCGAACCGCCCGGACTTGACCTCGTCGGCGGTGAGCCCGAGCGAGGGAAGCAGCGCATTCGGCTCCGCCGCGACGATGCGACGCGCGAGCGGAAGCGATTCGGCGATCATCCCGTTGGCGACGCGGAGCCGGTAGGCGCCGCGCATCAAGGTGAGGTTGTCCGGATCGTCCGCGAGGGCCTTCGACATGAAGTCCGCGGCCGAGGAGAAGTCCCGCTGACGGTGCGCGTGCCGCCCGGCGAGGTAGTTGCCGGACGACGACGCGCCGACGACGACGGCCGAGCCCGAACCCTCGAGGGCGGCAGACGGCGGCTCGGTCGCGGCGGTCACCTGCGCCGGCGGCGCGGGCTGGGCGCACGCGGCGAGCGCAAGCGCGGCAAGGATCGAAGGGGCCCACGGCGCGCCGCGCCATGAGCCGCGCCCCGGAGCGCTGGGCCGGTTCGGCGCCGGATTTCCGTCGATGGGAAGACGCAAAGTCACTTGCCTAATATAAGCCCAGTCTCGGTCGGATGAGTGAAATTTCGCGCCAATGATTAACGCGGGCCCGCTCGTTGCTGCGATCACATGGTCGGGTAGTTGGGCCTACCGCACCAGCCGTTCCACGCGCGACGGCGGCCTATTCTATGTCTTCCAGCCTCACGCCCCGGCCCGCGCGCAGGTTGCGGCGGGCCCGCTCCACCCGATCGAGAAAGCACGGATCGCGCTCGAGACGGTAGTCGAACCAGGCGTCCTCGGAGGCGAAGCCGATCAGCACCCCGGCCAGCTTGCCGTGCCGGGTGATGACGATGTCCTGTTTCTCGGCTTCGCGTAGGAACCGTGAAAGGTCGTCTTTCATCTCGGAGAGGGGAACTTCCTTCATTCGCCATTTTCGAACTGCATCAGCCATGTCAGCGCCTCCGATTTTGCCATGCAAGAGGCCGTCATGGCCGGGCCGGCCGAAGGCCGAGTAGTCCCGGCCATGACGTCTTTTGCAATGTGCGGACAACGAACGAACTCGAACCGGACACCCGTGCGACAAGCGCGGCCATGACGCGGGGTAAGAAGCAATGGTCCGGGTCCGCACGATAACGCCCTCGAAATTCACCGCCGGCGGCGATCACATGTTCGGGTAGTTGGGGCCGCCGCCGCCTTCGGGCACGGCGAAGGTGATGTTCTGCGTCGGGTCCTTGATGTCGCAGGTCTTGCAGTGGACGCAGTTCTGCGCGTTGATCTGGAGCCTCGGCGCGCCGCCCTCGCCGTCCCGCACGATCTCGTACACCCCGGCCGGGCAGTAGCGGGTCTCCGGCGCATCGTACAGCGCGAGGTTCACCGCGATCGCCTTCGCCGGATCGGCGAGCTTGAGGTGCGCCGGCTGGTTTTCCTCGTGGTTGGTGTTCGAGACGAACACGGAGGACAGCCGGTCGAACGAAACCTTGCCGTCCGGCTTCGGATAGTCGATGCGCCGCGACCGCGCGGCAGGGACGATGCGCTCGTGGTCCGGGCGATGCCGGAAGGTCCATGGCGCCCGCCCGCGGAACACGTAGGTGTCGAGCGCGGCATGGGCGAGCCCCGCCCATAGCCCGGCGCGGAAGGCCGGACGCACGTTGCGCACCGCACGGAGTTCGGACCACACCCAGGACCGGGCGAGCCGTTCGGAGTATCGCGCGAGGGACGCCGCATCGCCTTCCGCAACCGCCTCGAATGCCGCGTCCGCCGCCTCGATGCCCGACTTCATCGCGGTGTGCGTTCCCTTGATCTTGGGCACGTTCATGAACCCGGCCGAAGCCCCGATCAGCGCTCCGCCCGGGAAGACGAGGCGCGGGATCGATTGGAACCCGCCCTCGTTGAGGGCGCGGGCGCCGTAGGCGATGCGGCGTCCGCCTTCGAGCACCGGGCGGATCGAAGGGTGCGTCTTGAAACGCTGGAACTCCTCGAACGGGCTCAAATACGGATTCTCGTAATCGAGCCCGACGACGAACCCGACCGCGACCTGGTTGCTCTCGAAATGGTAAAGGAACGATCCGCCGTAGGTGCCCGCATCGAGCGGCCAGCCGATGGTGTGGACGACGCGCCCGGGCCGGTGGTTTGCCGGAGCGACCTCCCACAGCTCCTTGAGGCCGATGCCGTAGGACTGCGAGTCGCAATTGGCGCCAAGGCCGAAGCGGCGGAACAGCGCCTTGGCGAGCGAGCCGCGGCAGCCCTCGGCGAACAAGGTGATCTTGGCGCGGAGCTCGACGCCCGGCTGGTAGTTCGCCGTGCGCGCCCCGTCGCGCGCGATGCCCAGCGCGCCGGTCGCAACGCCGGCCACCGCGCCGTCCGGATCGTAGAGCACCTCGGCGGCGGCGAAGCCCGGATAGATCTCGACGCCGGCCGCTTCCGCCTCCTTGGCCAGCCAGCGGCAGACATTGCCGAGGCTCACGATGTAATTGCCGCGGTTATGCATCTGAGGCGGGGTCGGCAGCCGGACCGCGCGGCGACGGGTGAGCAGGTAGAACCGGTCCTCGCTGGCCTCGGTGACGAGCGGGGCGCCGCGCCCGCGCCAATCGGGCAGGAGCTCGTCGAGCGCGCGCGTCTCGAGAACGGCGCCGGACAGGATGTGCGCGCCGACCTCCGAGCCCTTTTCGACGACGCACACCGAGACGTCGCGCCCGGCCGCCGCGGCGCGCTGCTTGAGGTGGATCGCGGCCGACAACCCCGACGGGCCGGCGCCGACGATCACGACGTCGTAGCTCATCGATTCGCGGTCGTCGGCCATCGCCAGGGTCTCCGCCGTGCGCGGCGCCTTATAGCACAGGCGAAACGCGTGCCGGCGACGGCGGCGCGTGATAGCTTCGCGCCATGCCGCCTGATCCGGGGCTGATCGCAGCGCTCCGTTTCCAGATCGACGCCGGCGCCGACGAAGCGATCGGCGAGGCGCCGGTCGACCGCTATGCCGCCGCGCGCGCACCGGCACCGGAAGCCGCGCCCAAGACCCCTCCGCCACCGCCGCCGGTCGAACCCGCGCCGCTGTTCGCCGGCGAGCCCGAGCCGACGCCGCGGGCCGGGCGCGCACCTGCGCTCGTCTCGGCGCGGGAGGCGGGCGAGACGGCGCGCGCGCTCGCCGCCGCGGCCGGTACCGTGGCCGAGCTTGCGGCGGCGGTCGGCCGGTACGACGGTTGCGAGTTGAAGCTCACCGCCAATCGCACCGTATTCGCCGACGGCAATCCGGAAGCGCGGCTGATGATCGTCGGCGAGGCGCCGGGCGCCGAGGAGGACCGCCAGGGCCTGCCGTTCGTCGGTCCGGCGGGGCAGCTTCTCGACCGCATGCTGGCGTCGATCGGGCTCGACCGCGGCTCCGCCTACATCACCAACGTCGTCTATTGGCGCCCGCCGGGGAACCGCAACCCGACCGGGGCCGAGATCGCGACCTGCCTGCCGTTCCTCGTGCGCCATATCGAGCTGGTCGCGCCCGCGGTGCTGGTGCTCGCGGGCGGCACGGCCGCGAAAGCGCTGCTCGCCACCAACGAAGGCATCATGAAGCTGCGCGGACGGTGGTTCGCGTACGAATCGCCAGGGCTCGCCCGCCCCATCCCGGTGCGGGCGATCTTCCACCCGGCGTTTCTCCTGCGGTCGCAGGGCCAAAAGCGCGAGGCGTGGCGCGACCTGATCGCCATACGCAAGCGGCTCGAGGCCGGATCGCCGTGAGCTGCCCGTTAAATAATCGGCACATCATCGCCCGGCGAGACGCGACAGCGTGGAAGCCTTGACCTGCTCCCACGGAATGACGTCGTCGGGGCGTTTATCGTCTTCGGCGTAGCGGCGCTCAAGTTCCGCGCGCTGTGGCTCAGTGAGGGGAACGGCGCCGGTTGTCTCAGCGATACTGTCCCAAAGCTCCTCGAGGAGGTTCAATCGCTCTTCCACGCCGAGTCGATCGATACCCAAGGATTTGATTGTGGCGGCCATCGATTTGCTCCGTCGCCCGTGTGCGAAAAGCATAACAGACCACTGCTAGGGTCGAAACCCTGCCTAACTGCTCCGGCCAATCTCCCTTGCCCAGGCGGCTCCGGTCGGGTAAGAGCGTGGTTAACGAATTGGCCCGATTAACGGCCTTTTTACCGCGCGTCTATACAACGGTGTGATGAGGGGGCTTGCTTTGTCGGACATTCGGGGGTTCGGGCGCGGCGCGTTGCGCGTCGCCGTGGTCGCGTGCGTCGCAATCCTCGCCGCGCCGCCGGTCGCGGCAGCGGCCGAGACTGCCGCGCGCGAGGACGAGGCATCCCTGTCCCCCAATGGCATCGGCCCGGACGGCAAGGCCACCCTGCCCCGCATCCTGACCCAGGACGACGAGGCGCGATATCGGCAAATCCTCGCGCTCCAGGCCACCGGCCGATGGAAGGACGCCGACCGCGAGATCCGCCGCGTGGTCGATCCCATCTTGATGGGCCACGTGCTGGCTCAGCGCTATCTGCATCCCACCCATTACCGCTCGCGCTACGGCGAACTCAAGTCGTGGCTCGATCGCTACGCCGATCATCCGGATGCCCGGGTGATCCACAAGCTTGCCATGTCGCGCAAGCCGGCGCGGGCGCATGCGCCCAAGCCGCCCCGATACACGCCGTTCGCGCTCGTCCCCGATTCGCGCGAGGCGCGGGCGATCAACACCTTGCCGAGCGAGGCGCGCGCCGCCGCCGAGCTGCAAATGGATTCGCTGTCGGAGTCGGGCGATGAGTTCGACGCGGCCGAGCTCGACGAAGGTTCGAAGCTGTCGGGCGCTCGGGCCGTCACCGGCCGCTGGAACACGGCGGTCGCGCTGTTCCGCGCGGGCCGGCCGAGCGAGGCGGCGAAGCTGTTCGAGGAGGTCGCGCTTGCGCGCGGCATCGGCAGCTGGACGGCATCGGCAGGCGCCTTCTGGGCGGCGCGGGCCAACCTGGTCGCGCAGCGCCCGGAGCGGGTGCATTGGTGGCTCAACGAGGCCGCGCGCTACCCGCGCACATTTTACGGCCTCCTCGCCCACCGGCTACTCGGCATCACGCCCGAGCTGTCGTTCGAGCCGCCGGAGCTTGCCGTCAAGCACGTCGATGCGCTGATGCGCGTCGATTCGGGCCGCCGCGCCTTCGCGCTGATCCAGATCGGCGAGCTCCGCCGGGCCGAGCTCGAGCTACGCCCGATCGTCTATCGCGACAATCCGACCCTTGCCGAGGGCATCGTGGCCTTGGCCGAGCGGATCGGCTTGCCCGGGCTTGCGGTGCGGGTGGCTCTGTACGTCAAGGACCAGGAGACCGGCGAAAGCGTGTTCCCCGGCGCGCTGTATCCGATCCCCGTCTGGGAGCCGCGCGACGGATTCCGCATCGATCGCGCGATCGTCTATGCGTTCATGCGCCAGGAATCCGGCTTCAACGCCAATGCGCGTTCGCGCGCCGGCGCGCGCGGCCTGATGCAGCTCATGCCGGCGACCGCCAGGTTCATCGCCGGTCCTGCGCAGCGGCGCGACCTGATGGCCCGGCTGTACGAGCCCGAGATCAACCTCACGCTCGGCCAGAAGTACCTTATGCACCTGTTGAACCACGAGACCGTGCAGGGCGACCTGTTCCGGCTCGCCGCCGCCTACAATGGCGGCCCGGGCAATCTCGCCAAGTGGGAGAAGCGCTCGGCGCGGATGGACGATCCGCTGCTGTTCATCGAGAGCATCCCGGCGCGCGAGACGCGCGAGTTCATCGAGCGGGTCCTGTGCAATTTGTGGATCTACCGCATCAGGATGGGCGAGGACGCACCTTCTCTCGACGCGCTCGCGGCGGGCGAACGGCCGCTCTACCTGGCCGCCGATAAGGACGCGCCGGCGCGCAACCGGCTCGCAGCCCGGAATGGCCGGAATTGACGAAACCCGGCCGTTCCTTCCGGTCAACATCGCGGTCCTGACCGTCTCCGACACGCGCACCGAGTCCGACGACCGCTCGGGAGCGACGCTCATCGAACGGCTCACGGCGGCGGGCCACCGGCTTGCCGCGCGGCGCATCGTCAAGGACGAGGTCGCGGCGATCGTGGCCCAGCTGCGCCAATGGATCGCCGATCCGGGGATCGACGTGGTGATCGCGACGGGCGGCACCGGCGTCACCGGGCGCGACGTGACGCCCGAGGCGTTCCAATCGGTGTACGAGAAGGAAATCGCCGGATTCGGCGAGCTGTTCCGCATGCTGTCGTTCCAGAAGATCGGCAGCTCGACCATCCAGTCGCGCGCCACGGCCGGGGTCGCCGGCGGCACCTACCTGTTCGCCGTGCCCGGCTCGCCGGGGGCCTGCCGGGACGCCTGGGACGATATCCTGGTCCACCAGCTCGACTACCGGTTCCGGCCGTGCAATTTCGTCGAGCTCATCCCGCGACTGACCGAGCACCTGCCCGGGAGAGGGAAATCGTAACCTTCTCCGTTTAGGACCGGGATCTGAACGGGCGAGGAATCGGGGCGAGTGCCGGCCCACGCCCGAATGCGCGAGGCGAGGACCCTTGGCATCCAGCATCACGTCGACGGCGGCGCGAGCCCTTGCCGGATCCCGCCCGGTCAAGCGGCGGCATTCGTGGCTTGCCGCGCTCCTGTCCTTCCTCTTGCCGGGGCTCGGGCACGTCTATGCGGTGCGGCTGCACCGCGCCGGATTCTGCTTCGTCCTGGCTGCCCTCTTGCTGATCGGGATCGACGCCTACCGGATGCTCGTACCGCCGGCGACGCTCGCCCAGACCGTCTTCGGGGTGGGGCTGATCGCGGCCGCCGTGTGCGCCCATCTCGGCATCGTTGCCGACGCCTTCGTGCAGACGCGGCGCCACCCGGTGGCCCGTCTCGCGCGAATCAACCGAGTCGGCTATTACGCCGGCATCTACCTCGCCGGCGCCGCGGCGACCGGCCTCAGCAATTTCATCGTCCTCGAGCACGGCGCGTGGCGCGGCTATCGCACGCCGACGGTCGCGATGGCCCCGACGCTCAACGTCGGCGATCGCTTCTACACCTGGTCCGAATACTACCGCAGGCGCGAACCTGCGCGCGGCGACGTCGTGCTGTTCGCCTCTCCCAGCGAATCGCACGTGACCTATGTCCGCCGCATCGTCGGGTTGCCGGGCGATAACGTGCAAGTCCGTGACGGCGCCGTTTTCCTCAACGGCGTTCCGGTCGCAGCGACGCGGATCGAGTCCCCGCCCGCCGGTCTCGCCCCGGCGGAGGAGGCGTGGCGCGAAACCTTGCCCAACGGCGCACGCTACACGGTGATCCGGTCGCGGACCGGCGCCACGCCCCGGGAGACGCCGGTCTACACCGTGCCGGCGGATCACTACTTCGTGCTCGGCGACAACCGCGACTCCTCGCTCGACAGCCGCTCGGAGCGCGCGATCGGCTTCGTGCCGCGCGGCGCCATCCGCGACCGGGCGACCGTCATTTACTGGAGCCGCGACGTCAAGCGGATCGGCCACCTGATTCAGCCGTCGCGCTGATCCTGCCAGCGCCGAAAGCTCGCGCCGTCGTCGACATCGGCGAGCTTTTCCAGCAACGCGACGCGCCGGTGCGCCGGTACGTTCCCGAGCGTGTCGGCAAGGGCGTGCGGACCCGACCAGCGCACGTCGCGGAAGAGGCCGCGGACAAAGGCGCCATGGCGGGCGCCGACGAGCCAGTAACCGCCATCCTCCGCCGGGCCGAACACGAGGTCGTGGCCGGCGAGCGCCGCGATGGCCCGCGCCACATGGCCGGCCCTAAGCGCCGGGATGTCGCTGCCGACGACGATGACCGGCGCGCACGCACGCGCCGGCGCGAGGGCGCGCGCCATGCGCCGGCCGAGATCGCCGCCGCCCTGCGGCACGCGCGCGACGCGCAGCGGTCCGAACCGCGCGCGCCGCGCGAGGCGGTCGGGCGTCGCGGCGAGCACGGTGTCCCAGCGCCGATCGCGCGCGAGCCGGCGGACGATGGCGGCCGTCGTCGCGACGTGGAAACGCATCGCCGCCGCATCGCCGATCGCGGCCGCGAGTCGCGTCTTCACCGCGCCGAGCACGGGCGCGCGGGCGAACACGACGACGCGAGCCTTCGGCCGCACCGGTGCCGTCAGCCGTAGAGCCGCGCGATCCAGCGCGGCGACAGGCCCGCGAAATAGAGCGCGAGGCAGAACAAGTTCCGCAGCGGCCGGCGGAGATAGCCGCCCCGCCGGTAGCGCGCGGCGGAGCTGGTCGCGGTCGCTTCCAGGAGCGTGAGGCGGCTTCGCCCGATGCGGCGGACCAGATCCACGTCCTCCATCAACGGCAGCTTCCGATAGCCGCCGAGCGCATCGTAGAAGGCGCG
>DASWLB010000292.1:0-5045 GCA_036396315.1 Alphaproteobacteria bacterium | reverse complement strand
TGAACGAGACCGGGCAGCTTCTGCCCGTCCCGATGGAGGACGGGCGGATCGGCAAGCTGCCCAAGCTGCCGTTCCGTTCCGAATCCTACGACTTCGACATCCGCCGCCCGCCGCCGCGGCTCGGCGAGCACACGCGCGAGGTGCTGGGCGAGGCCGGGCTTTCCGATGCCGAGATCGAGGCGCTGATGACCGAGTCGGCCGCCCCGAGGGGAGATGCGAGATGAGCGATCTGCCGAAGCACGTCCGTATCCGCGAGGTGGGCCCGCGCGAGGGCTTCCAGTTCGAGAAGAAGGAGATCGCGACGGCGGACAAGATCGCCTTCGTCGACGCGCTGTCGGAGACGGGGCTCGAGGCCATCGAGTTCGTCTCGTTCGTGAGCCCGAAATGGGTGCCGCAGATGGCGGACGCCGACGCCTGGTGCGACGGCATCGCGAAGCATCCGGACGTCGAATATTACGGGCTCTGGCTCAACATGCAGGGGCTCGAGCGCGCCGTGGCGCACGCCGACAAGATCACCATCCGGCCGTTCTTCTCGGTGCCGGCGTCGAACACCTTCAGCGTCAAGAACACGAACAAGCCGGTCGCGGCGAAGCTCGACGAGATGCCGGATTACGCGGCGCGCTATCGCGCGCTCGGCCTCGACCGGCTCGACATCGGAGTGACCGTCGCGTTCGGCTGCAATTACGAGGGCGGGATCCCCGAGGACCGCGTGATGGATCTGTTGGCCGAGCAGGACAGCCGCGCGCGCGATCTCGGAATGCGGGTGGGCGACATCACCCTGATGGACACGATGGGCTGGGCGAACCCGGCGCAGATCAAGCGCCTGGTCGGCCGCGTGCGGGGGCGCTGGCCGGGCCACGCGGTCGCCCTGCACCTCCACGACACGCGCGGGCTCGCGATCGCGAACTTCTGCGCCGGGCTCGAGATGGGCGTCGACACCTACGACGCCGCCGTGGCCGGGCTCGGCGGCTGCCCTTTCGCCGCCCACAAGGGCGCGGCCGGCAACATCTGCAGCGAGGACACGGTGTTCCTCTGCCAGGAGATGGGCATCGAAACCGGAATCGACCTCGACAAGCTCATCGCCATCGCCGAGACCGCCGAGCGGCTCGTCGGCCATCCGTTGCCGGGCAAGGTGAAGGTGGGCGGCAATTTGGCGACGTACCGGGCGGCGCACCGCGCCGCGGCGACGGCGTAAAACCAAGTCTCCCAGAGGCTCACCCGTGCTTTGGTCTCGCCCTTCGAGACGCCCACATCACCCTCAGGGCGAACGGATTTTTTGATTCCAAATCAAACCGTTCGTCCTGAGGGCGGTCCGAGCGAACAGCGAGGATCGCGTCTCGAAGGACGAACGCACATGAGTCGTGAGAAAAAAGACTTGGTATAAGTCGGCTCGCTGTGTCGGCGCTGGCGCGATCGCGATGCGGACGTCGTCGAAACGGACGATGATGCCACCAGGAGTGGGGTGCCGTGCCGACGCTGGGGTGTCATTTTCGAATGTCCCGCTACCCCACCGCCGCCGCGCCGGGCGCGCGCGCCGTCGTTTCGGCGCGGATGAACGCGACGATCTTCGTCACCGAAGCGCGGGCGACGGGCGAGGCGGGGTCGGAGCGGATCACGTCGTATTTCGGCCCTTCGAAGAATTCGAGCTGCACCGTGCCGCCCATCTTGCGGTAGCCCGCGACGAAGGATTCGAGGTGGGCGCGCGGGTGCAACGGATCCTCGGGGTTCTGCAGATAGAGAATGTGCGGCGTCGCGATCGCATCGCCGCGCTGCACGGCGAAATTGGGGCTGCCTTCCTCCATCGCCGCCTCGGTGAGCCAGTAGCGGTCCTCGTTGCCGATGGCGCCGCCGGGGCTTCCCCTTCCTTGCATCGCGGCGGGATTGGCCTTGCGGGCGCGGTAGCGCGACGGCGGGCAGATCACCGGCCACATCGCGACCACGTAAGCCACGCGCGCATCGAACGCCGCGCCGCCGGCGAGCGGGATCGCGGCGTAGCGCGGATCGGTGGGCTTCAGCGCGGCGAGCACGACGAGATGCCCGCCGCTCGAGGTGCCCATGCTGCCGACCCACTCGGGCCGCGTGGCGAACCGCGCCGCGTTCGCCTTGAGCCAGCGCACGCCGTAATTGATGTCGGCGACCGAGCCGGGATAGGTCGCTTCCGGCGGGTTGCGGAAATCGAGCGCCGCCACCACGACGCCGCCCTTGGCGACCTCGCGGTTGATCGGATCGTTGACCGCGCGGTTGCCGGCGATCCACGCGCCGCCGTGCGCCTCGACCACGGCGGGGAACGGCCCCTTGCCGCGCGGGCGGAACACGCGCGCAAGGTACGGCGTGCCGCCGTGGCGCAGATACTCAAGCTCTTCGATGTCGAATTCGTAGCTCTGGTCGGCGTCGCCCGGCATGGCGCGTTCCATCGCAGTCGTGTTGGGTCGCGCCGAGTATAGGCCGCGCCGCCGCTCGCGGCGAAGCGGCTTCCGGCGCGATGAGGGGCTTTCCCGGCGCATGGCGCTGCGCGTCCGATTCGGACATGATATCGGACGAACGGGCGAAAGCGGTCTGGGAAGCGCATCGCACTATGAGCGGGAAACGTCAGCCCCGATTCGACGTGGAGGTTCTGCGCGAGCTTGCCGGCGACAAGGCGTTTGCGCGCGGTCAGGCCTATTACAAGGACGGGTTGGTCGAGATCGTCCGTCTCGAGCCCGGCCGGGTCCTGGCCCGCGTCTCGGGGACCGAGGACTATCGCTCGGAACTGACCGGGCGGGCGGCGAACATCGACGGCGAATGCTCCTGTCCCGCGTTCGAGGACTGGGGCTTCTGCAAGCACCTGGTGGCGGTCGGGCTCGCCGCCAACGATGCCGACGAGGGCGCCGACGACGCGCTGGCCCGCATCCGCCGTCACCTCGGGTCGATGGGCGCCGAAGCGCTCGTCGACATCATCGTGCGACAGGCCGAGCGCGACATGGCCCTGCTCCGCGACCTCGATCTCTCGGCGGCTTTGGCGGTCGCGGACGACGCCACGCTCGAAGCGCGCTTCCGCCAGGCCGTGGACGACGCGACCGAGAAAGGCGGGTCGATCGACTATCGCGGCGTCGGCGCGTGGGCGGAAGAAGTGCGCGAGACGCTCGATCGCATCGCGGGCGTCCTGGATGCCGGCCGCGCCGCCTTGGCGCTCCGTCTGATCGAGTATGCGCTGCCCCGCATCGCGGAGGCGGTCGCGGTGATCGACGATTCGGACGGCGAAGGCGGCGGCCTTCTCGTGCGGGCGCGCGACATTCACCTCGCGGCCTGCCGGGCCGCGCCGCCCGACCCGGTCAAGCTGGCGCGTACGCTGTTCGAGCGCGAGTTGGAGGACAATTACGACACGTTCCACCGCAGCGTCGCGGCCTACGCCGACGTGCTCGGCGAGCGGGGGATCGCCGAGTTCCGCCGTCGCGTCACGGCCGCCTGGAAGAAGCTGCCGCGCCTCGCCGGCGGGCCGCGCGCGAGGCAGGAGGTTTCCGCCGACCATTCGCGGCTCGCCGACATGCTCGACTATTTCGCCGAGCGCGACGGCGACATCGAGGCCCGCATCGCCATTCGTGCGCATGACCTGTCGGCGCCGTATCGCTACCACGAACTGGCGCGGTTCTGCCTCGACCACGGGCGCGAGGCGGAGGCCCTGCGCTGGGCCGAGGAGGGGTTGTGGCTGTTCGAGGACGATCCTCCCGACGAGCAGCTGATCGGCCTCGCCGTCGACCTGTTCGCGCGCGCGGGTCGCGCCGCAGATGCCGTGGCGCTGTTATGGCGGGCCTTCGAGCGGCGGCCGAGCATGTCGCTTCATCGCCAGCTCCGCAGGATCGCCGGCGACGAGGCCACCGCGCGCGCCGTCGCCTTCTTGCGATCCCAGCCGGCGGCGCAGCGCCCGACGAATGCCTGGCATTCGCCCGCGGATCTCCTGATTTCCATACTGATGGAGGAGTCAAAGTTCGCCGAAGCCTGGGAGGCGGTACGGCTCCATGGCGCTTCCGATCGGCTGAAGGAAGCGCTCGCCATGGCGAGCGAAGCGGCCCATCCCGGCGAGGCGCTGGCGGTCTACGCGGCCCGCGTCGATCTGCTGGTTACGCTCGGCGGCAACCAGAACTACGAAGAGGCGTGCCGCCTGATTGCGCGGATGGCCGGCCTCCGTGACCCGGCGTTGCAGGCGGCCTATGTCGGCGACCTCAACGCGCGCTTCAAGGCGAAGCGGAACTTCGTGAAGCTGCTCGGCGCCCCCGCGACGCGCGACGCGTCGGTGCATGGCGCAACGTAAGGCCAGCACGGATGCGCCCGACCGGCTGACCGCGTTCCTGATCCGGTTCCGCTGGCTGTTCGTCGTCCCCGTCCTCCTGCCGCTCTCGGTCCTGTTCAAGCTGTGGTGGTCGGCGCGCGAGCGCTACATCCGCACGCTCGGCCACGCGCCGGAGCGCCACGACGCGCGCGTCGCCGACATCCAGCACCAGATCGGCCATTGGCGCGCCTCCGGCGCGCGGGGACTTCTGTGCACTTCGCGGCCGAGCTGGATGACCATGTCGTCGCGTATCGCCCACTACAAGCGGCCGGAGAACGCGATCCGCATCGAGCTCAACGACATTCTCGACATCGACGCCGCGCGCGGCATCGCGCGGGTGGAACCGCGCGTCACCATCGGGCGGCTGCTCGACCGGCTCTTGCCGATGGGCTGGACCCTGCCGGTCGTGCCCGAGCTCGAGGACCTGACGACGGGCGGTCTGTTCCTCGGCTACGGTGTCGAGGTGTCGTCGCACCGGCATGGGCTGTTCAACGACAACGTGCTCGCCTGCGAAGTGGTGCTGGGCGACGGGCGGCTGGTGCGCGCCTCGCCGACCGATCGCGCCGACCTGTTCCGCGCGCTGCCCTTCTCGCTCGGCGCGCTCGGTTTCGTCGTCGCGCTCGAGCTCCGCATCGTGCCGGCCGCGCCGTACGTGCGCCTCGCCTACATCCCGGCGCACGGCTTCGCCGAAACCTGCCGCATTTTCGCCGACGAGGCCTGCCGCGCCGACGCGGCGGAC